>JBMTYA010000012.1:0-17724 GCA_049454015.1 Ilumatobacteraceae bacterium
GAACGCTCGCCGTGCGATTGATTGGCCAGACGAACTGTGTGAGCGGCAGGTCTTCCTGGAAGCGTCGGGAAACCAAGAAGTCGACGAGCTGTTTGGCTGCCGACTCGTGCTTTGTGCCGCGCAGGACGCCGGCGAACTCGTATTGCCTGAAGCAGGTGAGAGCTGCGACGGCTGTCGGAGCCTCACTTGGTCGTGGATCGGCGAAGATCACTTCTGCCGGTGGACTCGTCGCATAGCTAACGACAATCGGTCGGTCACCCTCGGATGCCGCCGTGAAGTGCCCGTAGTAGGCGTCGCTCCACGAGTCGACGACGAGCACACCGTTCGCACGCATGGTTGCCCACCACTGTGACCATCCGTCGCCAAACTCCGCGATGGTGGCGAGCATGAATGCGAGCCCAGGCGACGACGTGAGCGGGCTTGAGACCACGAGAAGGTTTCGGTAGTTCGCTGAGGCCAGTGCCTGCAGCGTGAGCGGGGGTGTGATTCGACGCTCCGCAAACCACCCCCTGTCGTAGTTGATGCACACATCGCCGGAGTCGACTGGTGTGACGTAGCCGTCAGGAGACAGCGCGACCGCGTCGGCGTCAAGATCGTCTCGGTGCACGGTGAAGTACGGAGAAAAGACCTCGGCCTCAAGCGCCCGCGAAAGCATCGTGTTGTCGACGCCCCAGAGCACGTCGCCCTCCGGGTTGCCGCTGCTCACGACGGCCTTCGTGACGAGAGCTCCTGCATCGCCGCCGCGCACGACTCGAACCGTGATGCCAGTCTCGGTGGTGAACTCATCGAAAATGCCCTCGGTGGGGGTGAATGAGTCGTGGGCGAGCAGCGTGACCGTCACTGGTTCTTGGTCGGCTGTCGTGACTCGAGCTGTCGTGTTGTTCGTGGTGTTGTTGCCGCACCCAGCCAGCGCAACCACGGCTGCGAATGCAACAAGACGTCGCCAAGAGGTTTCTCGACGCAATCTCACGCGTTGCTCCCATCCGTGACTGTGACGAGCAGCCGACCCGATTTCACTTCGATGTGCACGTCGCCTCCGGTTGCGCGGTTGCTGATGCCACGCGATGAGTTGACGGCGAGCATCTCGTTGGAGAGCGCCCAGCGCAGACCGCTCGTCGTCACGCCGTGAGCGTCGCCACCGAACGGCAGCACTCCGACGATGTCGTTGTTCGCGCAACTGATCCGCAGTGACGACACCCCATTGCGGGCATCAAGTGGGAACACCTTGGCACCAGCGACTCGCAGCTCCACTCGACACGAGCGCAATTCGTCAAGGAAGAGCACCGCGAAATTACCGAGTTCGTGGTCGAGTCGGCTGCTGCGACCCGCAACGACGGTGATGTGCGTGGCGCCAAGCGAGGCCGCATAACTCAGTGCGAGTTCCGCATCGCTGGCATCCTTATCGGCGGAGTATCGCAACACTTGGGTGCCAAGGGCCTCGACGGCGGCAAGAGCAGTTGCATCGACAGAGTCCATGTCGCCGACCACGGTCGACACGCTCAAGCCGAGTGGTTCGGCGAGATGCAGCCCTGAATCTGCGGCGACGACCGTCGCATCGCGTGGCACCGCGCCAATCGATGCAATGTCGTGGATTTCTCCACCGAGCAGCACGACGAAGTTCCGTCGTTCGTGCGCGTCGCTGTCGTCCATGTCGCTCCCTCCGCTGGCATTACCCAGATCAGGTCTGCGGGTCGGTGGAGGCATCCACCCTCTCAGTCCGACGAACCTCGGACTCCCCGTGCTTGTGACCGAAACGCTAACGGCAGCAGCGCAACAAGACGAGCAACACCATGCTTGAATCAGGCTCTGCTCAGTAGCCTGCGGGGCGTGTCGGAGACCAAGACCTCGCCGTTCGCCCAAGCCGGAGAAACTCAGAAAACTTCACCGCTTGCCGCGGAGTCACCGCGCGACACCATTATCTCCGTAACCGTCGCAGCAATCACCAAGTTGAAGGAGCTGCGCGACACCGAACCCGATGCAGCGAAGCTGGGGCTGCGACTCTCGGTCGTCTCACAGCCCGGCGAGGACTTTCGCTACGACCTCGTCTTCGAGGAGTTCTTGAAGTCGGCGTTCACCGACGAGGTTCGCACCATTGACGGCTTCAAGTTCATCATCCCGCAGAGCGACGTCGACTCGCTGCGCGGTGCAGAGCTTGACTACAACGAGCAGTCAGGGCTTGTCTTGCGCAACCCGAATAGGCCGAGAGCGCCAGTTGTCGACGGTCTTGTGCGCGATGACGAAACGTCCGCGCAGGTGGAGGCAATCGTCGCAACGGAAGTGAACCCGATGCTTGCCGCGCACGGGGGCTTCGTCACGTACGCGGGCCACGACAAAGAGGGAACCGCCTATTTCACGATGGGCGGCGGTTGCCATGGCTGCTCAATGAGCAAACAGACGATGCTTGAAGGCGTGCAGTCGATGGTCACCGAGCAGGTAAAGACGATCACCCGCGTGCGAGACCTCACCGACCACGCGACTGGCGCAAACCCTTACTACCGCTAGTCGCGCATTGGCACGCGGCTAACTCAGCCGTCGCCGCCGCGACGTTGTGCCGCAGCTGCTTCTAGGCAGGCCGCGGGCTCGCGCCGCGTCTTGCGCTGCACTTCCTGGTTCGGCGACAAGTTGACGCCGTTCTTCCAAGCATCCAGATATCGCTGCGGCCAGATCTCGCCGCGCAACAAGTTCTGTTCTGACATCGGGCAGATACGTGACATGCCGAAATGCAGATGGCACAGCGTGACTTTTGCGTTGCCCGAGTCGCCGACGGTGCCGATTTTTTGGCCACTCTCGACGCGCTGTCCCTTCTTCACCATTAGTCGGCCGAGGTGCGAGAAGTAGTAGCGAACGAAGTCGTCACCGTGCAGTGTGATGGTGAGACCGCCGCGGGTGCCCGGATCGTCAATCTTCTTGTCCCACTTGTCGACTCGTCGTACGTCAAAGATGACACCGGAGATTGGCGCCCGCACGAGTCGTCTGCAATTGGTGATGTCAGCGGCGGGGTAGTGCAGATGGTCGCGCGGATAGTACGGATCAGGCCCGCCAACAGGGAACGTGTACACCCATTCGGCCCGCTTCTTGCGCTGGGAATCGGGTTTCGCCTCGTCACCAGGACTCGTTGTCGGTGCACCGACCGTCATCGCAGTCGCGCACAACAGTGAAGCGACGACGATGGGCAGCACGGGTTATTTCTTCTTGAAACCTGCCGGGCACTTGGTGCCAGTCACCTTGCGCGTCGTCTTGCCTTTCACGCAGGTGATGGTCTTGGCTTTGCTCGATGGCGTAGTGACTTTTGGAGTGTTCGTGACCCCGACGCCACCTCCTTTTGCCAGGTCTTTGATTCGCAGTGTTGCACGTTGCACCGTGAACGTGTTGTTTACGCCACCAACGGAGTAGTAGATGCGGAAGACATTGGGAGTCTGTGTCTCGTAGCCAGTCGGGTCGAGACGGGATGGGCCGCTGCCCGTGAGCACTGCTGGAGTAGTCCAGACCAATCCATCAGTCGAGGTAGAGATGAACAGCTTCTGGTTGCGTGAAGCTGTGCATGCGATGTCGGCAAGGATCATCAACCACTCGCCGTTCTTGATGCGGAGCACTTCGGTATCGACGTATCCGCCCTCGAGACGCCAGCCGGCGTCCTTGGTGAATGAGATGCCATCAGATGACGTGTACGAAGCAATCTTCTCGGTGCAGTTGCCGCCGTCGGGTTGCTCCACGATGTAGATGCGAATGTCACCGTTGGGCAGCACGACTGCGTCGGGTACGCCCCAGGCACGGATGTCTTTTGAAACGCGCATCGCTGAAGTGGTCAGTGTTGCGGTGCCGAGTGAGAGGCAGTTGGCGTCGTTGCACGGGGCTGAGTACACGGCCTGGGTGTTCGTCGATGGTTCAACTTGTTTGTAATACGCACGCACTTGACCGTTTCTCGTACGAGCGATGGTGACGTCGTTGATCGGGCCACCTGCGCCGGTGCTGAATGCCTCAGGCGTGCACACACCTGCATCGGTGCAAAGGCTGACGGCGGTTCCGGTTGGTCCGTCCGATCGCCAAACGCGGTCACCGCTCGCCGTCTTTTCGACGTGGGGCGAGACACCACTCATACCAAGTGATACAGGGTCATCGACGAGCTCCCACTCCACGACAGCGTTGGCTGGCTGAAGCGATAAGAGGCTCGCTGTGAGGGCGAGCAGGATTCCTGCAGAAAACAGTCGAGGTATGCGCATACCTCAACGGTAGTGAGCGAGTGTGGGGTCGAGCCGTTCGCGCAGACCGTCGCCAAGCAGGTTGAACCCGAGAACCGCCACACACACGAGCGCTGCTGGCCATATAGCAAGCAACGGATGCACCAGCAGGTACTGCTGGGTTGCAGCCAACATGCGCCCCCAAGATGGCGTCGGCGGCGGGGTACTGAGCCCAAGATACGAAAGGGTCGATTCGGCGACGATGGCAATTGACGCCGCTCCGCTTGATTGCACGGCAAGCGTCGGCGCCAGATTGCGCAGTACGTGGCGTCGCACGATGCGTGGCGTCGATGCGCCACTGAATCGCGACGCAAGAACAAATGGTGTCCGCACGATGCCCTCGGTCTCGAAGCGCGTGACGGCTGCGACCGATGCTCCGGCAGCGATACCAATCGCCACCACGGCGGTGGACGTCGATGGCCCGCGTGCAGCGGCAAGCACGAGAGCAAGAAGGAGTGCCGGCAGCGCGACCACGGCTGTGACGATTGCTGACAACATGCCGTCAAGCCATCGCGGCGACACTGCAGAGAGCATGCCGAGCGCGAACCCGAGTGTGATCGCAATCGCGGTTGCGGAAAGTGCTGCGAGCAAAGACGTGCGAGCCCCCTCGATGACGTTGCTCAGCACGTCGCGCCCGAGTTGGTCGGTGCCGAGGAGATGCTGCAGTGTCGGCGAAGCAAAGCGCGCCGACGAATCGACCGCGAGCGGGTCGTACGGAGTCCAGAACACCGAGAGCGCCGCGACAGCACCGAGCAACCCAACGATTGCAGTGCCGACAATTAGCGACGGAGACCACTTCATGCTGACTGCGGTTGACAACGAACGTCTCACGACAGCCGCCGCGGGTCGAGTCGGTCATTGATGAAGTTCACGGTGGCGCGTATGACGAAGACAATGAGCACGACGACGAGCAGCGTCGACTGCACTTTCGTGTAGTCGCGGTTCGCGATATCCCGCACGAGCATGGAGCCGAGTCCAGGGAGGGCGAACACGCTCTCCACGACCACGGCACCAGTCACAAGCGTCGCAACTTGCAGCGACGCAACGGTGAGCACTGGCGCTGCGACGAGACGGCGTGCTGTAAGCATCGCGTCGTGCCGGTTTCGCCCTGCTGCACGCGCAGTACGAAAGGCGTCAGAAGCGGCAAAGTCGATTGCTGAGGAACGTGCGAACCGCGCCAACATCGCAGTCTGAGATGCCGACAGGGCCACCGTCGGCAGTACCAGCGATTTCAAAGACTCGCCGAATGCCGACCATCCGTCCACCGGAAAACCTCCAGCCGGCAACACGTTGAATCGCACCGCGAACAACATGATGAGGACGACTGCGACCACGAACGTGGGGACTGCGAGCCCAAGTTGCGACGCCGCCATCGTCGCAATCGCGCTACCTCGCCTGTGCTGCAGCGCATTGCGACGACCGACTGCAGATGCGACGACAATCGACAGTGCGGTCGACATTGCGATGAGCGGCAAGGTCACGTCGAGCCGCGCGACTACGTCGTCGGTTACCGAAGTGCCGGACAAGAGCGAACGCCCGAGGTCGCCGCGCGTGGCGTTACCGAGCCAATCGATGTACTGCACGAAGAGCGAACGATCGAAGCCGTACTCGCGCCGCAGGTCGGCGAGTGCCTCAGGGGTGGCGTCAGTGCCGAGGCGTGCCGTCGCAACGTCACCGGGCAGCGCCCGCAGCAGCAAGAAGATGGCGACCGTCGACAGCAGAATGCCGAGGACGCCGTTGGCGAGCCGGCGCACGACGCCGCTCATCTCGATGCTCTGTTAGACGCGTTCGATTCGTGCGGCGTAGTACGAGTCGCCGACCGAGTTGCGCGGCACACCGGTGACGTCTCGCACCGCAACTTGCAAGTTGGGGATGAGCCACAGCCAGTCGCTTGCCGACTGCTCCGAGAGAAGTCGCGCAGCCTGGCGCAGGTTCTCGTTGCGTGCGTCGCTAGTGGAGGCCGACGCGGCCGCCGAGACAAGTTCTTGGTATTTTGCGTTGTCAAAGCGGAAGTAGTAGTCCGGGTTCGCGTAGATCGCCATGTCGTTGCGCTCGATGTGACACACGATGGTGAGGTCGTAGTCGGCCTTCGTGAACACGCGGTCGAGCCACTCTTCCCACGACACGGGTTTGATGGTGACTTGGAGCCCGACTTCGCCGAGTGCGGCAGCGATGAACTCGCTTGAGTTGGTGGCGTAGTTGATCGGTGGAACGTCGAGTGTTAACTCGGTGCCGGGCACGACGCCGGCCTCAGTGAGCAGCTCGCGCGCTGCGGAAGGGTCGTATGGGGCGATGTCCGTGAGATCCTCGAACCACGGGTCGGTCGGCGGAACGAAGCTTCCGATGCGCGTGCCGTATCCGGCCCAAGCAGCGTCGATGAGCGCGTCCTTGTCGAGTGCCTGGCGCACTGCGGTGCGCACGCGCACGTCGTCAAATGGTGCTTTCGAGTTGTTCATGCCGAGTGTGACTTCACAGTTGGTGCTTCCGCTTTGAACGCGAAGGTCGTCGCGAGACTCGTAAGCAGAGAGACTCTCAGGAGACTGCACGGTGGTCATCACGTCGATGTCGCCGGCTAGCAACGCGTTGCTCAGTGCTGCTGCATCAGAAAAGTAACGGAACACGATCGTCTTGGTGTCGGCACGTCGACCCCAGTAGTCGTCGAAGCGCTCCAGCGTGATGCTGCTTCCCTTGTCCCACTTCGCCATGACAAACGGACCAGTGCCGTTAGAAGCCGTGGCGAAGTCGGAAGTGTCTTTCTTGAATACGACGCCGCCGCGCTGGGTGAGGTTGTAAAGCAGGTCATTGTCTCGCTCACTCAGCGTGAGCTGAATCTGACGAGGCCCGGTGGCGGTCACCGACTCGACGCGGGCGAACTGAGCGAGCTGCGTCGGCAGCACCGCAGTGGACTTGTCGTCGAGCATTCGCGTGAGGCTCCACACCACATCGTCGACATCGAGGCTCTGGCCGTCGTGAAACGTGGCCTCACGCAGCGTGAAGTCGTAGGTGAGACCGTCGTCCGAGATGCTGAAATTTTCAGCGAGCGCGGGCTCGATGCTGCCGTCGTCATCCACTCGAACCAGGCCTTCGTACACGTTGTCGAGCAACACTTGCGGGATTGCCTGACCTGCGGTGCCGCTGATGTCGAGGCTCACTGGCTCCAGCGTGAATCCGAGCGTGATGGTGTCGGCGTTTTCTGCCGGGGCACAGGCGCTGGCGAACGAAGTGGCGCCGAGAACGGCGGCCAGCACGGCAATGATGTGTCGTCGAGAAATCATCGGTCTTACTCTACGAACCACCGCTGCCACGGATGCCAGGAACAGCCAGCCATCAGGCCGAACCGAGCGACCTACGCTTGCGGGGAGGCGCAATGGCTGACTCGACCGACGAACGCGACCAACTCATCGCCGACTTGCTCGAAGAAGCGCACGGTCTGCGCATGAAGCTCGAAGATTTCAGCCAATACACCGAAGCCAAGGTGGCGGAGTTCGTGCAGGCGCGCAAAGCGTTGACCGAGGAGCGAGACCTGGCCGTGCAGCAAAGCACTCTCGCTGTCGGTGATCTGGATGTCCTACGACGCCGACAAGACGATCTTCACCTACAGCTTGTCGAGATGACGAAGAAGATGAAAGACCTCGAGGCTCAAATCGAGCAGCTCACTCGGCAGCGTGATCGTGCGCGCGAACGCGTGCGAGCTCTCGAGGCGTCACGCTCGTATCGAATCGTTTCGCGGTTGCGCCGTCCGTTCGGTCGTCGTAACAAACCAGAGAGCTGAGTTACGCGCCGGAGGTTGCGGCGAAAAATTCGACGAAGCGCCGCGACCAGTCGGGCTGCCAGTCGTGAGTCCAGTTCGCGTCGGTTGTAAGCACCACACGTTTGGTGGCGCAGGTGCGTTCAACGACGTTCGACGTTGAGGTCAACGCAGCCGCACATCCAGCTGCGTCGGCGTAATGGTCGATCGACTGACGCGTTGACGGAAACTCAATGCCGAGTGCGTTGCCCCCGTTCAGCGGCACGACTGCGTCGAGATCACCATGTAGGTGCAACACATCCACTGCGCGAGTCGGTGTGCACGAGTCAAGCATGAGAGCCCCCGCTGCCACACCAATCGCTGAAATCTTGTCGGCGAGCTCGCATGCGAGTCGGTAGCCCATCATTCCGCCGTTCGAATGCCCGATCACCCAGACGCGATCGGAGTCCGTCGAGTAATCAGTTTCTACGGTGGAGATGAGTTTTGAGAAGAACCCAACATCGTCAACTGGCTCGAACATTGCGAACGGGCAGCAACCGCCGGCATTCCATGACTGCGGTGAGCCGGTCTCGGCACCAGTGCCTTCTGGATACACCACCACGGCGTCGATTCCCGCGTCAGCAAGTGCGGACTCGATGCTGGTGTACGAACTCATCGCAGCGCCAGAGCCACCGAAGCCGTGCAGAACGAGCAACATCGGCACGTCGTCTTCTCCGTTGCTCAGGTCGACGACCTTGTAGATGCGAGAGCGACCGTCGTTGGTGGAGATCGAGGAGTAGCCCTCCGGAGCGACCGCGTTGGCCTGTGCATCTGGCTGATTGGCCTCCACACTCGAGGTGCTCGAGGTGACAACTTCAGACGTGCTCGTCGCTACATCGCTCGTGTTTGATGCCGAGCATCCAGCGAGCACCAAGAGCACTCCGAGCGCGAGACGGTATCCACGGACGGCTGCCATGTGTTTCAGTGTGTCATCTGATTTCCTCAACCCAGGCAGCGGTTGCTGGGTAGTCTCCGTGCGTGGCGAGCAACGACCGCACAAGTAACACGAGTCGCTCGTTCGAGAGCGAACATCGTGGTGGGGTGCCGGCTGAGGCGACCGCGCACACCGTAGAAGCGAATAAAGCTGCGGGGCGGCGCACGCCAGACCCCGCCGATCTTGAGCGCGTTTGCCGCGGCCATGTTGCATCACTGAGCGAATCGGTCATCACGAGCCCAGAAGGCAGGCGGGTGTTCGACGTCGGCGCCTACGAGTTCTTGCGCGATGGCGCGCCAGCACCCGACACCGTCAACCCGAACCTCTGGCGTCATGCCGTACTGAACGCGCACCACGGACTGTTTGAGGTGACGAAAAATGTGTGGCAGGTGCGCGGTTACGACATCTCGAACATCACGTTTATTCGTGGCACAACAGGTTGGATCGTCATCGACCCGCTGACGAGCGAGCACACCGCACGGGCTTCAGTGCGGTTAATCAACGAGCATGTCGAACAATGTCCAGTCACTGCTGTTATCTACACGCACTCTCATGCCGACCACTTCGGCGGTGTGCTCGGCGTTACGAACCGCACCGAAGTGGATGCTGGCCGCTGCCGCATCATCGCGCCAGAGCACTTCATGCGCGAGACCATCGGTGAAAACGTGATCGCCGGTCCGGCAATGGCCCGACGAGCGACGTATCAATTCGGGCCGATGCTGCCCCCGGGGCCGCGCGGCCACGTCGACTGCGGTCTTGGCAATTCGGTTCCTGTCAGCCCGCCAACACTGCTTGCGCCAACCGAAGACATCACGCACACTGGGCAAGAACTCACGGTCGACGGCGTGCGCGTGGTGTTTCAACTCACACCAGAGACCGAGGCGCCGGCCGAGATGAACTTCTACTTCCCCGATCTGAAGGCGCTGTGCATGGCGGAGAACTGCTCGCACACGATGCATAACCTTGTGCCAATCCGTGGCGCACTCGTGCGCAACGCACTCAACTGGTCGAAGTACCTAAATGAGAGCATCCAGTTATTCGGTGCTGATGCCGAGGTGTTGTTTGCCTCGCACAACTGGCCGCGGTGGGGCAACGACGACCTGCGTGAGTTTCTTGTCTTGCAGCGCGACCTCTACAAGTGGATGCACGACCAGACGATGCGTCTCGCAAACAAGGGATATACACCGCTCGAAATTGCCGAAGAACTCGAGCTACCAGAGGAATTCCAGCGCCATGAACACACCCGAGGCTTCTACGGAGACCTCGTACACAACGCCAAGGCCGTGTACCAGCGGTATCTCAGTTGGTATGACGGCAACCCGGCGAACCTGCACAAGTTGCCGCCTGCTGAGGTCGGCAAGCGCTACGTCGTGTTAGCAGGTGGTGCAGAAGCGTTACTCTCGCACGCGCAGCAAGCTTTCGATCAGGGTGACTATCGCTGGGTTGCCGAACTCGTCAACCACTTGGTCTTTGCCGATCCGACGAATGAAGCCGCGAGATCCATGCAGGCGCGTGCGCTTGAACAGCTTGGTTATCAGGCGGAGTCTGCGACGTTCCGCAACGCCTATCTGATGGGGGCGATGGAGCTTCGCCAAGGCCCGCCAGCCAACCCGAACCCGAACGTCCGCGCTCGCAGTCTCGTGCGCGAGATGACGGTCGATCAGGTGTTTGACACCATCGCCGTGCGCACTATGTCGGAGAAACTCGGCGGTGTGTCCTTGGCGACGAACTGGACCTTCACCGATCTTGCCGGAACTTCCGACGAGCAGTGGGTGCTCGGTGTGTCGAATCGCACGATGTATTCAACTCGTGGAATACATTCGCCAACGGCCGCTGTTTCGGTCACGCTCACTCGCGCGAAGTTCCTCGACATCGTGCTGCAGGACACCACATTCGTGGACGCGGTGAAAGCCGGTGACGTGGTGCTGAGCGGTGATGCGGCGTCGCTCATCACCATCTTCGGCAATCTCGACACGTTCTCGATGGGTTTCCCAATCGTCGAGCCGTAGCAGCCGTCGTGTCGCAGCTCGCGACACCGTGCAAATCAGGGGCGAATCGCGTAGAACGCGTTCACCGAGTGTTCGATGTCAAGCCGCTCGAACGATGAAAACCCAGCATCCTTAGCCATCGTTTCGGCAGTGCCAGCTGACAGCCCAAGTGTGCCGAGCCCAGCGCCGTCGGGTGCCGACATAGCTGATGAGAGGCATGACATCACGCTCACGCCGTACATCAGTGACGCCATCGGGTTCTTCTCAGCGTTCATTACAAAACTGTCGTGAGCTTTGATGTCGACGAGCAACCACACACCGTCGTCGCGCAGCGACCCGCGAATTGCTTTCATCACTGCGGCTGGGTGCGTCATGTCGTGGATGCAGTCGAACGTGCATACAAAGTGCAGGCTGCGGTCGGTAGGAAGCGGCTCATTACGCGGGTCAGCGAATCGTGCGTTCTTGAGCGCTGACTCAGCCAGTCGCTGATCCGCGCGCGCGAGAGCATACTTCGAGATGTCGTAGCCGACGAATCGACTCGCGGGATACTCCCGGGCCATGCGCAACACTGCACCGCCGGCGCCACAACCCACGTCGGCCACGGCTGCGCCTGCAGCGAGTCGTTCGGTCAGGCCCGAAATTGCAGGCAGAACGACCGGCACCAAATTGGCGAGGTTCCACGGCTCAAAACTTCGTTCGATGCCGACCGCACCCTCGGGCCCGTGACTGTCGTAGTCATGGCCGATTCCAGTGCGAAATGTTTCTGGCAGTCGTTTCAATGACTCCATCGTTTGCGGCAGGCGGTGAAACATGCCCATGCCAAACGCCGGGTGTGATTCATCGGCAAGCACCGCTCGTTGTTCTGGGGAGAGAAAGAACGTGTCATCGTCAATCGCCGGCGGGTCGGACCGCAGTGACGAATAGGAGATCAGTTTTGCTGACGCCTGGTTGTATGCCCACTCGCGCACCCAGCGCTCGTGCAACCCGGTTGCGGCAGCCAGCTTCGTCGTAGTAAGCGGTTCTTTTGCGTCCGCGAGAGCGCGATATAGACCGAGTCTGTCGCCGAGGTGCACCATGCCCGACGTGACGGCGCCTTCGAGCTTGCTGAACAAGATGAACGAAAAGAGCTTCAGCTTGTCGGGATCAATGCTCATCCGTGGCTACATCTTCTCTTCGCTAGCGAATCGACTGGCTGCGCGTCTCGTCGCGGTGCTTCTTCAAGTACGGAATGAACGGCGTACCGCCCGTGCCGACTGCGCTGGGATTGCCCGGAGTCTTTTGTGCCTGGGCAAAAATGTACGAGCTTGCGTACTGCAGGTGAAGTGCGCGGAAGTCGGCGACGAGTTCGACGGACTGGTTGAACAACTCCGTGGTGCTTGCCCGCCCTGCCTTGGCCACAAAATCGCGCACGCTCGGGCCAGCTTCAACGGCCTCAATGAACCGGACGTGTGCCGGCGGCATGTACTCGCGCATTTCCATCAGGTATTCGCGCAACTGGTCGCGCTCGTGTTGGATGCCGAGCACTCCGTCCAGTGCCGGCACGATTGCGCTTTGTGCCCCGGTCTCGCCTCGGTAGGTCATGCCCTTTCCGCCGAGTTCGGCCACGCCTTCATAAACCACGCCGTTGGGCAGCGACGGATTGTTCTTCCAGCCAAAAATATACGGACGCACGCGGTGGAAATACACGTAGGGGTCGCAACGCTCGGGCATGCGGGCAAGTACGCGATACATCGCGCTGATGCCGTCACGAAGGTCGCGCAGTGCTGCGTCTAGGCGCTCGGCGTCGTTGGCGACTACGGCAACTTGGGCGTCTTCGATCGCCTGCAGCGCACGACCGGCCTTCTTTTCGATGTCGATGTGGATGAGAATGAACCACTCCTCGTCTTGGCCACCGAGAAAACACTGCAACAACGCGATGTTGCCGCACTCAACGGGTCCGTTCGCGTTCAGTCGTCTCCAGTTGTCGATCGAGTAACTCGTGTAACTGAGAATCGGTGGTCGGCCGACGAGTTGTCCGACCTTGAACCACGGTTGCGCCAGCACTGCAGGCATCGTGTGCGCAGGGGAGACATCGCACCACTGATACGCCTGGCCGATGTAACTGAGAGCGAGCATCGCGCGTCGAATCTCGCCTTCTCCATTGAGGGCGTCGACATCGAACGGTCGAAGCTGTTGCACGGTCTTGCGGAAATCCGAACCCATGAGGTGCTTTGGCAAGTCGGTCGCAAGTTCGTCCCACTCGCGGTTGGCATCTGAGAGACGTGCCACCGGGTCGACGGTCTGCATGTATCCCCACTCGCGAGTGATGCCGTGGTCCGCGAGGCGGACGGGTTGTGCTTGATGTGACGCCACGTTGCGCCCCCTCTGTGAACTCTGCATTTGATGCTGCCGACGGTGCGTCAGCGCTCTCAACCGTAGTTCGTCCCCGTTTTGACGCTCAGTCGCGCGGGAAGATGCCAGCCGACAGACCGAAGTCGATCGAAAGATTCGCACCGGTGATTGCTGCAGCCTCCGGCTGGGAGAGGAACCACACGAACTCCGCTACTTCTCTCGTCGTGATGAATCGCGAAGAGCTGCCCTGCGGGTATCCGGCGAGCAGACGGTCGTAATACTGCTGTGCGTTGCCATCGCCGAAGCTCTCTGCCTGTCCGCGCAGCATCGGTGAGTCGACGTCGCCTGGGCACACGGCGTTGACACGCACGCCTCGTGGAGCGAGTTCGAGGGCGAGCGCCTTGGTGAACACCGAGACACCGCCTTTTGATGCGCAATATGCAGCAGCGCCCGAGTTGCCCTGGATTCCTGCATCGCTCGAGATGTTCACGATGCAACCCTTCGTGGCTTCCAGATGGGCGACCGCGGCTGCCGACACGAAGTACGTTCCCTTCAGATTCACGTCGATGACGCGATCGAAGTCGGCTTCGATTGTGCTTGCAGTGTCGCCCTCGTGCCAGACACCAGCGGCATTGACGACGGCGTCCACGCGGCCAAGCAATCGTGCCGACTCGGCTACTGCGCGTCGGCACTCGTCGGCGGTTCGCAGGTCGGCCTGCACGGAGAACGTTTGATTACTGGCGGCCACGGGTGCGAGGTCGATCGAACAGCACTTCCAGCCACCGGAACGAAACCTTTCGATGATGGCTGAGCCGATTCCCCCAGCGCCGCCCGTGACGATGACTCCGCGTGTCTCGCTCATCGCTTCCAACATAGGCTTCCGACGTGCCGATGAAAGACTCAAAGAAGACGACAAAGAACCCAGAACGGTCATCATTCTTTCCGGCCATCGAGAAGAAGCACGGCAAACCTGCGTCACACTGGTTGAAACTTCTCACGCCGCTGCGCGGACGCCCGTATGCGGAACAGATGGCGCTGTTGCAAGGGCGCCACGGCTTCAGTCGAGCTCACGCGAACGCGCTGGTGATGTACTTCCGCGGGTCAAAGTCGTCGCGCAGGTTCTCGACGCTGGCGGAATACGTCGCAAAGCACCCGGATGAGCGAGGCGCGACCTTGAAGAAGATCTTCGCCGCCGCTCGCAAGGCGAGTCGTGATGCAGAAGTGGTGATCGCATGGAACCAGCCGATGCTGAAGGTGGGCGATACCTACGTCTTCGGCGTGTCGGCAATGAAGACGTACCTCCTGCTCGGCATCTTCGATGCCGACGTGCGCAAGCAGATGGCCCCGCGATTCAAGGACTACGAACGGAACAAAAAGACGGTGCGCCTGCCTTCCGACTGGAAGGTTGACGCGAAATTGCTCGAAGAAATTGTCGTGCGTACCGTCGGCACATCTCGCAATCACTCTCGTCGCGGAGCTTGACATGACGTCGGCATCGGCGGCTGACGCGTACCCCGTTGTCGAAAAGACAATTGCCGAGCTACGAGCAGCGCTGGAAAGCGGGGAGACCACCAGCGTCGCGCTGGTGCAGTCGTATCTGCGCCGCATCGACGTCTACGACCGAAACGGTATCCGTCTCAACTCAGTGGTCGAGGTGAATCCACACGTGCTGGATGAGGCGCAGGAGTCCGACCTCCGCCGCGCCGCCGGCGAGAGCCGCGGGCCGCTCGAGGGCATTCCGTTCACTGCAAAAGATTCGTACATGGTGCAGGGCATGACCGTCGCCAACGGATCGCCGGCGTTCGAGCGACTCGTTGCGGCACGCGATGCGTTCTCCATTTCGGCGTTGCGCAATGCGGGCTGCGTCTTCATCGGGCTCACGAACATGCCGCCGATGGCCAACGGTGGCATGCAGCGCGGTCTGTACGGTCGCGCAGAATCGCCGTACAACGCTGACTATCTCACGTCGGCATGGGCTTCGGGTTCGTCGAACGGGTCGGGCACGGCAACCGCAGCGAGTTTCGCGGCGTTCGGCCTCGGCGAAGAAACGTGGTCGAGCGGGCGTGCGCCTGCATCGTGCAACGCACTGTGCGCGTACACGCCTTCACGCGGCCTCATCTCGACGCGGGGCAACTGGCCGCTCATTCCCACGATGGATGTCGTCGTGCCGCACACTCGCACGATGGCCGACATGTGCGAGATTCTCGATGTGTTGGTGACCGCGGATGCCGACGCGAGCGGAGATCTCTGGCGCATGCAGCCCTGGGTGAAACTGCCCGACCCGCAGAGTGTGCGGCCGAATTCATTCGTCGACGAATACCGGGTGTCGCGCCGGCGAGCCGCGGAGTCAAAGCCGCTCGCTGGTGTGCGTCTTGCGGTGCCGCGTATGTACATCGGCGAAGACCCGCAACAAGGCACCGGCGCGGGCATCGGCAATTTTCTTGGTGCGCGAATCGAGCCGCGACCATCGATGCTCGAGTTGTGGCGAGCGGCTCGCGCCGACCTCGTCGCTGCTGGCGCAGAAGTTGTCGACGCTGACTTCCCAGTGGTGACGAACTACGAGTCGGATCGCCCCGGGGCACCGAGCATTTTCAATCGCGGCATTGTGCCGGAAGGTTTTCTCGACTTCGAACTATGGGAACTCTCGATGTGGGGTTGGGACGCATTTCTCCAGTTGAACGCCCAACATGGTCTGAGCCGCCTCGCAGAGGTTGACGGTCACCGAATCTTTCCGCGGCATCCGCAAGACACGCTCAAGCAACTCACCACCGACCTCGATGTGGATCTCGCGGAATATGTGGTGCGAGCGCGCAGAGACGGCATCATCGATCCTTTTAGCGGACCGCATGCCGAGCTGTTGCACCGCGGTCTTGAAGCCTTGGAAACGACTCGACGTATCGACTTCGAAGACTGGATGCATGGTCTCGGTGTTGAAGCGGCGGTGATGCCGACGCTCGTCGATATCGCGCCGTCTGACGCCGACATGAATCCGACGTCAGCCGAGATTGCGTGGCGAAACGGAGTGTGGGTGGCGACGGGCAACCTCGCTTTCCGCCATTTCGGTATTCCGACGGTCACGGTGCCGATGGGCACCGCAAGCGACATCAAGATGCCGTTCGGTCTCACCTTCGCTGGCGCCGCTTATGCAGACGCCGCACTCCTGCGACTTACGACGATCTTCGAAGCGCTCCGCCCGCGTCGTACCGCACCACCGCGCACACCCGAGTTGTAATCACGGCGTTCGCCGAGCCGATCAATCGAGGCTCGTGAGCGATCCTCGGTTCAGTCGGTGATGGCGCGACGCGGAACCCACACGAGGTAGTTCCACAACCAGTCGGCAAAGATGCTCGTCCGGTTGCGCCCGCCAGAGATGTATGCAAGATGCAGGGCAAGCCACGTCAACCAGGCAAAGGTGCCGCTGAAACGCAACCACTTGCGAACTTCGACCACGGCCTTTCGTCGGCCGATCGTGGCCATCTGTCCCTTGTCGCGATACTCGAAGTTCGTAAGTCGTTCGTTGCGTGCAAGACGCAGAAGTTGTTTGGCGACGTGCTTGCCCTGCTGAATTGCAACGGGTGCAATCATCGGTAGTGGTCGACCGTCTTCACCGGCGTGGTGTGCTGCGTCACCGATCACCCAGACGTTGTCCGTCAAAGCGAGCGTAGGTTGTACTTTCAGGCGGTTCGCGCGGTCTATCTCGCCGAGATGCTTCCACGTGTCGGGGGCAACGACTCCTGCAGCCCAAATGCGTGTACCTGCGATGAGTTCGTCACCGCCTGACAAGTGAAGACTCGTCGGCGTCGCCCTCGTCACTGCCGTGCTGACGCGAACGGAGACCCCCATCGACTCGAGCGTCTTCTTGGCGTGAGCACTCGATTTCTCGTGGAAGCTGGGCAATAGACGCGGCCCCGCCTCGATGAGCGTGACCGAAGCATGGTCGGCGACTTCCTCGAACTCTCGTCGAATCTCTTTCTGCAATTCCCGAATTGCGCCGGCGAGCTCGACTCCCGTGGGGCCGCCACCGACCACCGCAACGTTGAGGGCACTCGGCGGGAGGAAGCCATCTTCGACTTCCTCGTAGGTGTGCAGTAGCGAACGCCGAATGCGCCTGGCATCGGCAACCGATTTCATTTGCAGCGTATGTTCGGCGACACCCTCGATGCCATAGGTCGTGCCTTGAGAACCGACTGCAAGCACGAGATGATCGAAGTCGAGCGTGCGCATGCCATTGACGGTGAGTCGACGTTCGCCAATGTCGATGTTCGTAACCTCGCCGCGGATGAACTCCACCTCGCGAAAGGCGGTGCGAACCGGGAATGCGATGTCATCTTCGGGCAGCCCGGCCGTCGCAACCTGGTAGAGCAGCGGAGCAAATAGGTGATAGGGGTGGCGGTCAATCAGGGTGACGCGATACGTGCGCGACTTGCGAAGTTTGCGCGCGCACGC
>JBMTYA010000013.1:0-17068 GCA_049454015.1 Ilumatobacteraceae bacterium
TCTCCCAGAAGCCCTTCACCTGCGGGATGTGCTGCTTGCGGTACTTGCCGAGGTAGCGACCATCAGCGTCGATGACTGCGGCGGTGTTGTAGTACAAACCAGGCTGCACGATCTCGTACATCGGCAGTACCAGCACCATCCCCAGTTCCTTCGCCACGCTCTGGAAGCGCTTGGTGGTCGGGCCGTCGGGAATCGCCTCGGTGTAGTCGTAGTACTTCGCATCTTGCACCTGGCAGAAGTACGGCCCGTAAAACAATTCTTGGAAGCACATCACTTGGGCGCCCTGCTTGGCCGCCTCACGAGCTGCCGCCTCGTGCTTGTCGATCATCTTGTCCTTGCTGCCCGCCCAATCGGTCTGCAACAGCGCTGCACGAATCGTGCGTCCCATCGGTAAACCTCCCCGTTCCCGTTGTAGACCTTCCAAGGTAGTGGGGCAAACGGGGCTGGCTCCACGGCACCCGACACGGCGTATGCCGACTCGCCTCGTCGCACCGCCGCCTTGCTCACTACCGTTGCCCGCATGGCGCAAACGAAGCGACCGCCGTTCGGCGGCAAGATCGGCAAGACCTTTGAAGACTCCACCCCGTGGTGGCCCGATCTTGAGGTTGCCCCGGCCGGCTCGCCAAACATCGTCGTCGTGTTGCTCGACGACGTGGGCTTCGCGCAGTTCGGTTGCTACGGCAGCGACATTCGCACGCCGACGTTCGACGCACTCGCGGCAGGCGGCCTTCGCTTCAGCAACTACCACACCACGGCGTTGTGCTCGCCGACGCGTGCGGCTCTCCTGACTGGGCGTAACCACCACAGTGTCGGAATGGCGCGTATTGCGGATCGCACATCTGGATTCCCTGGCTACAACGCAGAGATGTCGCACGAGGACGGAATGATCTCGGAAGTTCTCGTACGAAACGGCTACAGCACGTTTTGCGTCGGCAAGTGGCACCTCACGCCACCACACGAACAGCAGATGGGTGCACGACGCTGGCGCTGGCCACTCGGACGTGGCTTCGAGCGCTACTACGGGTTCCTCGGCGGCGAAACCGACCAGTACTACCCCGATCTCGTTTTCGACAATCACGAAGTCGAGCCACCGCAGTCGCCTGAAGAGGGTTACCACCTCACGCAAGACATGGCCGACAAAGCGTTGCTCTTCATCAACGACGCTCGCACCGCGCATCCAACCAAACCGTTCTTCTTGTGGTTCGCACCCGGTGCATGCCACGCACCACACCAGGCACCTGCGTCGTTCATTGAGCCGTACCGCGGCCAGTTCGACAAAGGTTGGGACGCGTGGCGCGATGAGGTATTCGCCCGCCAAGTGAGGTCAGGGTTGATGCCGAGCGACACGGTGCTCAGCGAACGCCCGCACTGGGTTCCTGAGTGGAACTCGCTCTCAGCCGACGAACGGCGTCTCTACTCGCGAATGATGGAGGTGTACGCCGGTTTTCTCACGCACACCGATGCTCAAGTCGGCAGGATCGTCGACCACCTGAAGACCATCGGAGAATTCGACAACACGATCTTTGTCGTGATGAGCGACAACGGTGCATCGGCTGAGGGTGGCCCAAAGGGTTCGTACAACGAAGTGTTCTTCTTCAACTTCGTGCCAGAGAGCCTCGAAGAAAACTTGAAGCGCATCGACCTGCTCGGCACACCAGACGCCCACAACCACTACCCGTGGGGCTGGGCATGGGCAGGCAACACGCCGTTCAAGCGCTGGAAGCGTGAAACCCACGAGGGCGGTGTGACTGACCCGCTCATCGTGCACTGGCCCAAAGGCATCACCGATCGCGGTGGGATTCGTCACCAGTACGCGCACGCAATCGACCTCATGCCGACCTTGCTCGACGTACTGAAGATCGAACCTCCGAAAGAGATCGCCGGTGTGAAGCAGAACCCGATTGAAGGTGTGAGTTTCGCCCACACGTTCAAAGACGGTGCCGCGCCAACGAAACACCTCACGCAGTACTTCGAGATGATGGGTTCGCGCGCGATGTACCACGACGGCTGGAAGGCAGTGGTGTTTCATCCGATGCCAGCCGTCGCATATGACGGGAGCGACCCCAACCTGCCATTCGACAAAGACCAGTGGGAGCTCTACAACGTGGCCGCCGACCGAGCTGAGTCGAACGACCTTGCGGCCACGAGGCAAGACAAGCTGCAGGAAATGATCGCGCTGTGGTGGAAAGAAGCGGAATCGCATCGTGTGCTGCCGCTCAACAACCAGCCGGGCAAGTTCGGCGATCGACGCCACCATCGCGAGCGCTACGTGTACCGGCCTGGCATTGGATCGTTGCCCCGCGCTGTCGCGCCGAACTTGCATAACCGAGGCTTCCGCGTGATTGCTGAAGTCGACTCCCCCGGCTCGGTCAACGGCACAATTTGCGCACACGGTTCTGCGTCGGCGGGATACGCCATCTACGTGCGCGACAACCGACTGCACTACTTGCACAACTTCTTGGGCCTACAACGATTCGTCGCAGCAGCCAACGTGCCGGTGCCCCGCGGCAAGCACCAGTTGATCGTCGACTTCACGATGACGGGCCGCTTCAAGGGCAACGTCGAGTTGTTCTATGACGATCTACCTGTCGGCTCGGCGGAGATCCCGATCACGGTGCCGTTCTTCTACGGCACTGCCGGCTTCACCGTCGGTTACCTGCGCGGCCACTCGGTGATCGAGCACGAACACGCGCCGTTCGCGTTCACGCCTGGGGCGCTCATCACCGTGACGGTGGAGCCAGAAGGCCAGACGTGGCGCGACCCAGCACGCGAAGACCGTGCGGCGCGCGCCACCCAATAATGCGTCCGAACGTCCTGCTTGTAACGCTCGACCAGTTTCGCGGCGACTGTTTATCGTCGCTCGGCCACCAGGTGGTACGCACACCGCACCTTGATGCGCTCGCGAAGGAGTCGGTCACATTCGCCCGCCACTACAGCCAGGCCGCGCCGTGCTCGCCCGGGCGCGCGAGTCTCTACACCGGCACGTACCAAATGAATCATCGCGTGTGCTTCAACGGCTCTCCGCTTGATGATCGTCTCGACAACGTGGCGCGACTCGGCCGCCGTCTTGGTTACACGCCAGCTCTCTTTGGCTACACCGACCAAGGCGTCGACCCGCGCACCACGCTGACCGCTGACGACCCACGACTCTCTACGTATCAAGGAGTACTGCCCGGGTTCGACTGGTTGCTCGACTTGAGCGAGCCGTACACGCCCTGGCTCTCACATTTGAGGTCGCACGGCCACCACTTCGACGATCACATTGCGGCATTGATGAGCGAGCCAGAGCGAGACGAGTCGCTCAGTATCTCGACGTTTCTTACCGACACATTTCTTTCGTGGCTCGCAGATCGCAACGACCATCACGTGAAAGAGACAAGTGGCGCGTCTGATGCGGCCACGCTGCGCAGCATGAACGACTCGGGTGACACGCCGTGGTTTGCACACCTCAGTTATCTCCGCCCACATCCGCCCTACACGGCGGCGGGCAAGTGGTCGCGAGAGTACGACCCGCAGAACGTCGACATGCCGATTGCACCATCGGAGCAACGTCACGGCTTTCACGAAGCTGTGATGCAACTACCCGACACCGCCGCACCGCGTACCGAGGCCGGTATGCGCAGGATGCGTTCGCAGTACTACGGCATGATCGGAGAAGTCGACCACCAACTCGGCCGCGTGGTTGCCGCACTCCGCGAACGCGGTGAGTGGGAAAACACCGTCATCGTCATCACCGCCGACCACGGCGAACAGCTCGGCGACCACGGCTTACGCGAGAAGGTCGGGTTCTTTGAGCAGAGCTACCACATCATCGGCATGGTGCGTTCACCGCGACACCTGGCCGGCCACGGCCGAGTCGTGCGTGCGTTCACCGAGAATGTCGACGTGTTTCCAACGTTGTGCGAGCTGCTCGATGCAGCGACACCCGCCCAATGCGACGGGCGGTCGCTTGTGCCGTGGTTGAAGGGTGAGACACCCGCTGAGTGGCGCGAGATGGCGACGTGGGAATACGACTGGCGCCAGCTCTACATCACCGATGCAAAAGACGGCTCGGCGCTCAACTGGCCGAACGACCGTCGACTTGAACGCCAGCACCTGTGTGCGCAGCGCGACGAGCATGCGGCGTACGTGCAGTTCGGTAATGGCGACTGGTTGGCGTTCGACCTGGCAGACGACCCCACATGGCGCACACTGATTGACGACGCTGCCCGCGTGTTGCCGCTTGCGCAACGAATGCTCACCTGGCGCTCGCAACATGCTGAACGCACGCTGTCGGGTATGAAGCTCGAATCTGGCGGCGTCGGACGGTGGCCAGACGGCGTCGCGTGGCGCAAACCGCGCTGAACACTTCGCGAAACTAATCAGGCGAGGTTTGTCGGGCGACGTTCATCAGGCGCGTCGTGCGTTGCGCAACCGCCGAAGTTGCGGCACGCCGAGAATCGCACTGAGCGACACCACGAACGTCGCAACAGCCCACGCGTCAACAAGGGCCTCGTCGGCAAGCCGAACGAGCACCGTAGCCATCAACACGATGGAACCGCTCGACACCCCACGTAGAAATGCGCCAAATGCATGTGAACGCCGTGACCACGACACCACTTGGTCGATCAGTGCAGCAAACACGAATGACGGACCGAAGATTCCAATCGTCGCTACCGCTGCCCCGGCGAAACCAGCGAGGTGCCAGCCGATGAATGTCGCGGTGGTGAATACAGGTCCGGGCGTGAACTGACCGACGGAGATTGCATCAAGCAGCACCTCCGTCGAAATCCAGCCACGATCAACGACCTCGGAGTCGAGAAAGACAAGGAGCACGTAACCACTGCCGTAGATCACCGAACCGATCTGCAAGAAGACAAAGAAGATCTTCCACAACGGAATGGTCGCAGGCAAGACACCGAAGATCGAGGCGGCGAGGGCAACCGACGAGAAGTTGGTAGTCGTGCTCGATCGGTGCCCGCCTGTTCTGCGAATCGCAATCGACGCCACACCGACGAGGAGCAGCACCGCAAGCTCGGCGACGCCGAACACTGCAGCCGCCACCGCGAGCGCGGTAATGGCAAGGTCTCGCAGGTCGCGTACTGCGGCGGTGCGTAGTTTCCACAGCGCGTCGAGCACGATTGCTGCGACAACAGGAACCAACCAGCGCCGCATGTCTGCGATTGCCGCACTGGTGAGCACGTCTTGGTAGATCCAACTGATGACACAGACGATGAAGAACGCCGGAAGGATGAACGACGCTCCGCAGACAAAGAGTCCTCGCCAACCTGCGCGTCGGGCGCCGATGGCCATCGCCATCTCGGTCGAGTTCGGTCCAGGCACCAACGCACAGGCACCCACCATTCGCACGAAGTCGTCGTCGCTCACCCAGTCGCGCTGCGAGACCACTCGTTTGCGCATCATTGCGACGTGCGCAGCCGGACCGCCGACGCCGACCACTCCGAGCCAACCAAAGAGCTTCAACAGTTCGACCAACCGTTTAGCCACCTGATTCGGGCGCGCCCTATCGGCTTTGCCGAATTGCTCAGAAGACGGCATGTTCGGCAAGGCTAGGGGTATGGCATTTCGTTGGGGTATTGCAGGAACAGGACGTATCGCTAGTGACTTCGTCGACGGTCTTCGCCAGGTTCCTGACGCAGACGTCGTCGCAGTCTGCTCACGTGACGACAAGAAGGCGAAAGAGTTCGCCAACCGCCGGGCGATTCCGCGGTCGTATGGTTCCTACGAGGCACTGGCGCAAGACCCGAACGTCGACATCGTGTACGTAGCGACACCGAACTCCCGCCACCGCAGCGACACGGAGATGTACCTGCGCGCCGGCAAGCACGTGTTGTGCGAGAAGCCCTTCGCCTTGAATCTCGCGGAGGCAAAGTCGATGGTGCGCACCGCGAGAGACACGAAGCGTTTCGTGATGGAAGCAATCTGGAGCCGCTTCCTCCCCGTGTACGTCGCTCTCGGCCGAGTGCTCGAGCCGCAACCCCTCGGGCGCATCACTCGTGTGGAAGCTGACTTCGGTTTCGTCGCGCCGACGAACGCTGACCACCGACTCAATGATCCTGCACTCGGCGGCGGCTCGGTACTCGACCTCGGCATCTACTGCCTGCACTTCGCGCGATTCGTGCTCGGCGGTCACGACACGGTGACGGCTTCCGGAACGCTGAACGAGCAAGGCGTCGACGTCGATGCGACGTACACGCTCGGATACGCGAGCGGAGCCACCGCGGTACTTCGCAGTTCTCTGAAAGAAGCCACACCGTGTACGGCGAAGATCATCGGTGAAAAGGGCACGATCACGCTGTCTTCGCGCATGCACACGTCGCCAGGTTTCGCGGTTGCGATTAACGGGCAAGCCGAGGTCTACCACCGCCACGACGAAAACGGCCAGGGGCTGCGCCATCAAGTGTTCGAAGTGCATCGCTGCATCGAGCAAGGCTTCATCGAGAGCCCCAGGCTCACGCACGCCGAGACGCTCGCTTACGCCGAGTCCATGGATGAAATCCGACGGCAGCTCGGCGTTCGCTACGCCACCGACGCTCCGACGAAATGAGTTCTGGAGCGCACTCTCGCCACGGAGTCGTCGCCAGCGCCGACGGTGCCGCGACACAAGCCGGTGCGCACGTGCTTGCCCTCGGTGGAAACGCGGTCGATGCTGCACTTGCGACGAGTGCAGCAATGGCTGTCGTGGCACCACATCTCTGCGGCATGGGCGGTGATCTCTTTGCGCTCGTGCACGTGAACGGCGAAGTCCACGCGCTTGACGCTGCTGGGCGTGCAGGGTTCGGGGCGAGCGCTGCACAGTTGCGCTCCGAGGGTCACCGCGAGATGCCGTTCCACGGCGACATTCGCACCGTGACCGTGCCAGGTGCTGTCGCGGGATGGATGGAACTGCACGAGCGCTTCGGAACGCTGCCGCTCGCAACGATTTTTGCGCCCGCGATTCGACTCGCTGAAGAATGCTTCCCCGCATCACCGTTGCTCGTTGGTTCGTTGCAACTCCTGCCGGCCGCGTTCAAGGCCAACTTCACCGAACTCGCGCGACAAGCGACGACTGCCGGTTCGCCGGTGCACCGCGAAGGCGTGGCACGAACGCTGCGAACCATCGCCTCGGGAGGCGCGAGCTCGTTCTACGGCGGCGAGTTTGGCGAGGGCCTCATGCGCATGGGCAAAGGCATCTACACGTCAAGCGACCTCGACTCCGTTCGCGCTGAATGGGTCACACCGTTGCGCATCGAGGCATTCGGGCACGGCATCTGGTCAATTCCTGCACCGTCGCAGGGTTATCTGTTTCTGGCGGCCCTCGGTGTCGCCGAAACGCTCGACTTGCCCGATGACCCCGACGATCCGCAGTGGGCTCATCTATTGGTCGAAGCAACCACCGCGGTGAGCCACGATCGTTCGTCTGTGTTGCATGACAGGGCTGACCTCGCTTCACTTGTCCCCTCGCTCGTCACCCGAGCGACAATGGTCGACCCGTCACTTGCATCGGTGCGGCCCACGCTCGGCGCAGATGGCGACACCACATACCTCTGCACGGTCGACCGCAACGGAATGGGCGTCTCGCTCATCAACTCCAACGCGTCGGGTTTCGGTTCGTTGCTCGTCGAGCCATCGACGGGAATCAACCTCCACAACCGCGGTCTCGGTTTTTCCGTGCAGGAGGGACACCCCGCCGAATTCGCACCAGGTCGCAAGCCCCCGCATACGCTCTGCCCGTCGATCATCACCCGAAAAGATGGTTCACTCTTCTCGGTGCTCGGCACCATGGGTGGCGACGCACAGCCGCAGATCGTGTTGCAGATCATCACGCGCATGCTGCACAACGGGCAGTCGCAATTTCCGTGGGAGACCATTGATGCGGGTCGCTTCGCGTTGCGCGGCCCGAAGACTGGTTTCGATACTTGGACTGCTGATGCGCCGCCGACAGTGACCATTGAGGGTCACGCACCCGATGCGTGGGCGACGGGGCTCGCCGACCGCGGCCACGCCGTCGAGCGCCGCCGAAGGTTCGACTCAGGTTTCGGTCATGCGCACGCGATCGTGGTTCGTGACGACGGCACCATGGCTGGCGGCGCGGACTCGCGAACCATCGTCGGCACCTGTGCGGGTCTCTAAGAGACTCAGCACCCGCCCATTCAACTCAGCGTCGTCTCGCGCCGTCTGTTCCGGCAGATTCAGCCGACGGTGTACGAAACCTTCTCGACGAGACGCTTGAAGACGGCGTCACCCTTTGCGGTGAACTGCAGAGTACAAGTGCCGCGCGACACGAAACGAACGGTCGTGATTGGGTTGCCGCGAGTCACGCTGCACACGTCGGGGGTCAGGCTCTTTGCCCGAGCATCGACACCCTGTTCGGTAACCATGAACTCGGTCTGAAGCCGCTTCGTTGATCCGACGCGAACGGTTGCACCATCTTTGGCGAGACCGAACGAGCGCATGCGCAACTCTTGCTTGGCGAGAAACACCAGCGGCACCACCGTGTCGAGGCTCACGTCGCTCAACCCGCGATGGTCGCGATAAACGAAGAGAAAGCAGTTCCACGGACCACATTCGTACGAAGCGGATCCGACTTGCACTTGCTCACGAACGGTGAAGGTGAGCGGGGCGGCCGCCGACTGCGATCCGCGAGCGCCGTCCATCGATGCCCAGATCATCACGTCGGTCTGCTGCAAGCTGCCATTGCACAACAGTCCGCTGGCGGCACGCTGTCCGACGCGCGGCTGGTAGCACTGCTGCACATAGACGCCCTGGGTGGCGGGCACTCCTGCAAGTGTCACGGTGATCTTCTCGCCATCGACGAGCGAGATCTGCTTGCTTAGTGAGACTGCCACGGCCGCCGAAGCAGGCGACGCAGCAACGAACGGTGTGACGAGAGCGATCGCGACGAGAGATAAAACAGTCTTGCGAAGGAAGTTCATCGGGGCTTCAACTTTCTTGTTGGGGGTTGTTCGTTCGATCAAGTTCGGGGTGTTCAGCCGCCGGACTTGAAGGTGATTGGCACGAAGACGTCTTGCGAACGATCATCGCGACGAGTGTGGTCGGAGAACGTCACCACACCGCATTGTTCTTTGGTGCAGTCGATGGCGTCGCCAGTTGCTCGCACCAACAAAGTTACGGAGAACGAACCGTCGTTAGCGAAGGGGACGGTGAGACCTTTGGCATACGCTGGCGGATTCGACGACACCCATTCGGACACTGGCGACGAACCGTCGATGTTGACTCCACCGACGCAGCGACGCGCATCCGTCCACGCAGCCTGATTGCACACAATCACATACACACCTTTTGAGACGTCATACCCGGTGCCGCTCACAGTGACACGCGTACCCGCCCCATCAAGACCCGACGTCTGACTCACCGAAAGACGCGGGACGCCACTCGCACGGGTCGTCGTGGTTGGCGCGAGTGTGGTCGATACAACCGTGGTCGGCGCGACGGTGGTTGATGCGATGGTGGACGGCACAACCGTGGTCGGCGCGACGCCGCTCGGCACGACCGTCGTGGTCGCAATGAGAGATTGCGTCGTCTGGGTTGCAGCAGTCGTCGTGACTGGTCGTGCGTCGTCGACGGTCGTTGAGGTTGCATCGAGAGAGGTTCCAGGCGATGCAGGGCGTGTCGTCTGAACAGGGGCGCCGTCGTTTATCGAGCCACTACTGCACGCACTGACCACCATCAGCAAAATCGGGGCTAGTCGAAGTAACCGACGTCTCACCACCGGGCTCGGGCACGCGAATGCTCGGCTCGTACCCTGAGAGGCGATGTTGCGGCGGGTGTTGGCGTGCTCGTTGGTCATCATCGCTACCGCCGCATGCACCGAATCGAGCGGGGCAACTGACGCCGGTTCACGCTTCATTCTGTCGGCGGATTACCCGCTTCCCGTCGTTGACAGCGACGAGCCTGATCTGCCCGCCACTGTTACCGATGCCAGCGACACAGCAGTGACCATCAACGACGCATCGCGCATTGTGGTGCTGAACCAAGCAGTTGCTGAGATCGTCATATCGCTCGGCCTACAGGACAACATCATCGGCCGTGACGCCACCACCACACTCGAAGCCCTGCAAACAGTAGAAGAGGTCAGCAACGGCCACGACGTGAGCGCGGAGAGCGTGCTGTCGTTGCGTCCCACCGTGG
Organism: Ilumatobacteraceae bacterium; assembly: GCA_049454015.1. Lineage (GTDB taxonomy): Bacteria > Actinomycetota > Acidimicrobiia > Acidimicrobiales > Ilumatobacteraceae > F1-60-MAGs027. The sequence goes on from JBMTYA010000013.1 coordinate 10,132, forward strand.
TGATTGGTGATACGCGAACAGGTCCGCCCGAAGCAATCGAACAATTGCGCGGTGCAGGCGTTCCAGTGGTTATCGCGCCTGAGGTATGGACGCTCTCGGCGCTGCCATCACGAGTAACATTGATTGCATCCGCGCTCGGAGTGCCACGAGCTGGCGAACGGCTCGTCAATCTCAGTGAGAGCGCAATTGATGAAGCCTTGGAGAACATCGGAGCCGCCAACTCCGTGTTACGTGTCGCATTTTTGTATGTGCGCGGTACGGCATCCGTGTACCTCTTGGGTGGGGAAGGTTCGGGCGCCGACGAAGTGATTGCTGCGGCCGGCGGAGTCGACGTTGGTGCGCTCAACGGTCTCGCCGCTTTCACACCGCTTACTGCCGAAGCAATCGTGCAGGCGGATCCTGATGTCTTGCTCGTGATGTCGCGCGGGCTCGAGTCGGTCGGCGGAATTGACGGTTTGCTCTCGCTACCAGGTGTCTCCAGCACTCGTGCGGCGGCGGCGCGAGCCGTAGTGGTGGTCGACGACGACCTACTACTCTCATTTGGTCCCCGCACAGGCGCACTTATTGAGCGTCTTGCGGAGATTCTCCGAACGTTCAGCAGCGAAGCATGACCACCGCACGACGTCCGAGTGTTTCTGCAGTCGGAGTCTTTCTCGCTGCCTTGTTTGCAATGACAGCAATTCTGTCGTTGGCCACTGGCGCCTTCCGCATCCCGCTCGGTGATCTCTTCCGCATCATCGCAGAAGGGCCGTCGCGTGACACTGTCGATTCCATCTCGCACGACGTGTTCTGGCAGGTGCGCTTGCCGCGCGTGGTGCTTGCAGTCGTCGTCGGCGCGAGCCTCGCGGTTGCCGGCGTAATCATGCAAGGTATCTTCCGTAATCCGCTGGCCGAGCCGGCGACGGTGGGCGTCTCTGCTGGTGCGGCAGTCGGTGCCGTCATCGCAATCATCGTCGGGCTCAACCAGTTGCCGCTTGGAGTGCAGATTGCTGCGTTTCTCGGCGGCACTCTCTCCACCGCTCTCGTCTATGTGCTCTCTCGAACCGACGGCAAGACGGAAGTCGTCACGCTGATTCTCACGGGCATTGCCATCAACGCATTCGCTGGTGCTGTCATTGGTTTCGCGGTCTTCGTCGCCGACGATGACGAGATTCGAAGCGTCACATTCTGGAGCCTCGGCACGCTCGGTCTCGCGACGTGGAAAGCGGTCGGCGTAGTGATCCCGCTCGCGGTCTTGGGGATGCTCGCATGCATCAAGTTCTCGCGGGTGCTCGACACCCTCGCGCTCGGAGACCGTTCGGCTGCCCATCTCGGCGTAAGGGTGGAGCGTGTCCGGCTGCAAGCCATCGCCGTCGTCGGGCTTCTGGCTTCGAGCGCGGTCGCAGCAACCGGGATGATTGCATTCGTCGGGCTTCTTGTTCCGCACATCATGCGACTCGTCCTTGGCCCACGCCACCGTCACTTGCTATGGACATCGGGCGTGCTCGGTGCCAGCGTCACGTTGCTCGCCGACTTGGCGGCACGAACGTTGCTCTCCCCCGCAGAACTCCCGCTCGGCGTCGTGACGGCACTCATCGGTGCCCCGTTCTTCTTGTTGCTTTTACGCAGCACCCGACGCAGCCAAGGAGGCTGGGCATGACCACCTCGCTCTCCGCACGTGGTGTGCGCGTCGTCCGCAACGGTGTGACATTGCTCGATGGCATCGACCTCGACGTTCAGGCGGGCGAGCTCGTCGCCGTACTCGGGCCGAACGGTGCTGGAAAATCGACACTGCTCGGTGCGGTTGCTGGCGATTTCGATCTCAGTGGGGGCAGCGTCAGCATCAATGGCACACCGATCGTCGACTTCACACCACGCAACCTGGCACGAGCCCGCGCGGTACTGCCACAACAGATCACAATCTCGTTCCCATTCACGGTTCGCGAGATCGTGGCAATGGGCCGCGGCCCTTGGCAAGACGCCAACGACGACGCAAGAGTCGATGCTGCGATGCAACGAATGGACGTGACTTCACTTGCCTCGCGCACCTATCAGACGCTCTCGGTGGGCGAACAGTCGCGGGTTTCGATGGCACGAGTTCTCGCACAAGACACGCCGTTGCTACTCCTTGACGAACCGACTGCTGTGCTTGACATCGGTCAGCAAGAACGTTTCCTGTCGATTGCCCGGTCACTTGTTGACGAAGGGCGCGCGGTCGTTGCGGTGCTGCACGACCTCAATGTCGCGATGCGATACGCCACTCGGGTGCTTGTCTTGCATGAGGGACGCTGCGTGGCGAGCGGCTCACCAGAGACTGTGCTGACGCCTGCGCTCTTGAGCAACGTGTACCACCAGAAGATTCAAGTCACCACCACCGCCGATGGCCGATCGGTGATTCTTCCCGAACGCCATTAGTTGCCGATGCTCTAGCGCCGCTCGGCGAGAGTGCGCGAGTAGCGATCAGTGCGCTGACTCAACCGCCGCCATACGGCGGAACTGCTCCACGACGTCGGGGCTCTTGTACTGCGCATCACGAGAGCGATACACGGTGTCGACGTTCACGCAGATACGACCGAATTCGCCCCAGCTGCCGTACGCACCGAGCGCAATGTCTCGCGCAGCATCGAATGCGTCCATTCCCTGGTCTTGTCGGGCGGAGGCCTCCGTCAGCACGTACGACAAATAATCGCGCACTTGCACCACGCCGGCGTTGTCGGTGATTGGCCCGTGCCCGGGCACCACGACTTCAGCACCGAGTGACACGATCAAGTCGCACGCTGCAATCCAATTCTCAAGCGGGCCCGCCCACACGATTGGTGTGCCGTTGATGAACAAGATGTCACCTGTATAGACGACTCTCGCGTCGGGAACGTGCACGATGACGTCGCCATTGGTGTGTGCCGGGCCCACCTCAATGAGCTCGACCAACCTGCCGGCAACGTCGACATCGAGCCGACCCTCGAAGGTGCGCGTCGGGAGGGTGAGAGAGATGCCATCAAAATCGAAGTCACCGAAGAACTTCCGGAAGAGCTCTCCGACATCACCCGGTGCCTTGTTGAGCGCAGCCATCATCGCGGGTGGTACGTGCTGCATCTCCTCGGCGGCCGCACGCGAAGCGATGATTTCTGCGCCGCTGACTCGCTCGTTGCCGTAGCAATGGTCGCCGTTGGCGTGGGTGTTCACACACGTAGTGATTGGTGCGCCGTGCGTGAGCGGCGACATCGCTTCGAGCATCGCGTCGGTGAGTCGCAAGTCGAACAGCGTGTCGACGAGCATCGAGCGACCGTCGCCGACGACGAGACCGGCATTGCTGTAGCCCCAGCCGCCGTCGGGTTGCAGGTACGCGTGGCAGCCGTCCGCGACTTCGTGGACTCCCAGCCGATACTCGTGCACGGCGTCAGTGTACGCTCGCGCCATGTCCGATCTCGTTCTCGACTCGCTGCGCCGAAGAATGCGGGCCATCTTCTCCCTCTACGAAGATGCGACCGATTCAATGGAATTACACCATGTGAACTACCGCGAGCGCGACGATGTGCTTCCCATCGCGTTCAGCCTCTTTCATATCGTCAACATGATTGACGCTTCCTTCATGCTGCTGAGCGGCCAGGCACCGCTGTGGAACGACGAGTGGGCAAAACGCGTGTCCCTCACGGTGAACGACCACGGCAAACATCGAACAGTCGAAGAGATGGTGCACCAACAAATCAACGACTACGAGGCCTTCAAGCAGTACATGACGCAGGTATTCGACCGTGTCGAAACGTGGATCGGCGCGCTGTCACCGGCGGATCTCGATCGCGTAATCTTCACGAAGCCCTACCCGCCGCAGATTGCCTCGACGTACTCGGCTCGTGTCGGAGGCGACGCTGGCATCACCGTGCTCGACGGGCTCGAGTGCTGGGTCTACCAGCACGCATTGCGCCACATGGGCGAAATCGAATACGCGCGACACCTCGTCGGGTTGCGTGGAATGACTTCATAACGCCACGCTGATGCGACTTACCGCCAGCATGCTGCACCAATAGAAGTCGCGTCGCATACCGCAAGCTGGGAACACCACCGACTGAATCGGAGATGCTGTGTCGACGCGCGCCTTCTCTGCACCAGTCGAAACATCGCGCACGACCACCTGCTCTACGCCGCGCTGCGCGTCATGGTGGGCGCAGACAATCTCACCGGAGTCGGGATACCAGAGCATGTGCGAGCCGTGGTTCTGCTCATGCGACCACAGCGGGCGCACCGAGGTTTCGTCGTAGGTGAACGCTGCAAGCACACCATTGCCACTGTCAAAGCCGACAACGATCTTGCGCTGGTCGTCGACGACGGGAGGATTCGCCACCACACCATTCGGCAATCCGCAAATCTCCGTCAACGAGACTCGAAAGTTGTCCAGTCGAACCCTCACCAAGTGCAGCGGTGCTGTAGCGACGCCTACTCCGCGCAGCGTGCCGGCAAATCTGTGCGTGCCTTCCCCGTTGTCCAAGAACCACGTACAACTGTCGGCAATTACCGCATCCCAACCGAAGCCCTGTCCTTCTAGCTGCCGGTAGGTGCCCTGCCTGTCGTCGCGCACCAGCGTCACACCGTTCCATCGTGCGCGCCACAGCGAAGTCGTACCAACGACGTAAACATCGTTGTCGTCGGCAGAGAGCCGTGCAATCGACGCCTCGGGCAAGTCGAGCGTCGCGACGATGTCGAGTTGTTGTGGCTCAAGCACCACGAGCTGCGTGGCGGGGTACGGTTCGCTTGCCTCGGCGCCGGGTCGCGAACCGCTGAAGTCTTTTGTAACGAGGTGCCCGTCGGGCAGCGTGACGAAACTGTTGTACGGCCGCCGACGCGGTAGCTCACGCGATGCTCGCAGTTTCAACCTTCGGTCGAGCCGGTGGGCATGGTTGCCGAACACGACGTGGAGGTCGCCGTTGTCGTGTACGCCAATGCCACCAGGCCACGCGGGGCCACCAGGAAGTTTCTCGCTCGACGCGAGAACCTCAAGCGTGACCGGGTCGATCTGCTCAACCCATGAGACTGCGTCATCACCACCGGTGTGGCACAGCAAGAACACTTCGTCTTCGCTGGCGACCACCACCATGGTGGCGACCATGACCGTACGGCTCGTCGCCTGCAGCCTCTCGCCGTCCTGAATGCCGAGTCGCGCGCCTTGCACGAACGATCGGCGCCGCGGACCAGCGTCTTCAAACCGCCACATTGCCGTCACGCTGGCACTGCTTGGCGATGTTTCTCTTTCGTCATCCAGACCCAAGGTAGGTGACGGCACGGACTCAGTGCGTCGGCGTGCCTATCGTCGCACGGTGCGATGAACCGAGGCGACGAGTACGTGACTAGCCTTCCAATCGTGAAACGTGTTGCTCTTCTGGCGTTCGCAGCAGTTCTCGTCGGTTGCACTGCAGGTGGCCCTCCGGCCGTCGACTTGTCTGCCTCGGCGGCCAATGGTCTTAAATTGGCGCAGAACAACGGGTGCGCATCATGCCACGGCTCCGACTTCGGCGGCGGCACGGGTCCGACGTGGCAGGGCATCATCGGCAAGACCGTCGCATTCAAAGGCGGCGAATCGGGCATCATCGATCGCGCCTACCTCATCGAGTCGATCAAGTACCCAGAGAAAAAGAAGCACGTCGGATATTCCGTCGTCATGCCGACGAACAACCTGACGGATGCCGAGATCTCCGACATCGTCGACTACATCGAAGCACTCTCGCAGTAAGCCACTCGGCTGCGCCGCGCCAACCTACGATTGCGCCGCTGCGCGCAACTCAACGTCGCCGAATGTGCTCTGGCACCACCGTGCCGTTGGCAATCGCGGTCGCATCTGACTCGGGTTCACCAAACTCAGTTCGCACCGGCACCACACCACCCCAGAACGGCAGGTCGTAGTCGCTCGCAGGGTCTTCTTTGGGTGGACCAGTGCGAATCTTTGCAGTCGCACCGTCGAGTGAGAGCCGCCAAACCGCGGTCTGGCGCACTTCAACCCGGTTCGGTTCTCGCGCGTTACCGAGTCGTCCAGGCAGGAGGAATTGGCTCAACGTGAGCAGCGCCCTTTCGCGCTCCTCACCATCGAGCACTTCGGGCACGCCGGTCACCACGACGCTGCGGTAGTTCATCGAAGAGTTGAAAAGTGATCGGGCGACGACGATTCCGTCGACTAATGTGACCGTCACACATATCGGTCCTGCAGTTCTCATCAATCGACTCGCGACCGAACCATGAATCAGCAACGAGTCACCGTCGAGCGCATATGCCATCGGGATTACGACTGGCGCACCAGACGAGTCAATGATGCCCACATGAGCAATCAAACCGTCGGCGAGAATTCGGCGAATGACTGCGCGTTCTTCGCTTCCGCGCTCTGGATGTCGCTTCACTTCTCCCATAACGGTTCGAGACTAGAAGACGGTTAGTCTCGCTGTCATCGCGAGTTCACCACCTACAACTAAATCGCTATCGTACGCCTACCGAGTACTCGGGCTCACGGCTATCGCGACGTTTCTGGTCTCGCTTGATATTTCGATTGTTGTGGTTGCTAAGCGAACAATCGACGAAGATCTGGGTGGCGGAAGCCTGCTCACATGGGTGTTCTCTGCATATGCAATCGCGTACGCAGCAGCACTGCTTACTGCAGGGCGTTTCGCCGACGTGTTCGGTCGCAAACGCAGCTTCATTCGTGGCGTGCTGTGGTTTAGCTTCGGGTCTCTGCTCTGTGGCATCGCGCCGACGGCGTGGTTCCTCGTTCTGGCACGTGTCATCCAAGCATTCGGCGGCGCACAACTCTCCCCCGCCTCGCTCGCCCTGGTCTTGCCAGAGTTTCCGGTCGAGAAACGCACGCAGGCGATTGCTATCTGGGGCGCGACAGGCGGGCTTGCTGCAGCCCTCGGACCGTCAATCGGTGGAATCCTGGTCGACACCCTCGGTTGGCGGTCGCTCTTTTTCCTCAACATTCCTT
>JBMTYA010000014.1:0-16934 GCA_049454015.1 Ilumatobacteraceae bacterium
GCACCACCACCCACGACCTTGCTGACGTCGATACCGAAGCGGCTTCGATAATGCTCGGCAGTGCCTGCCAGTCGCGAAGAAAGAAACTTGACTTGCGTTGCAGTCGCACCTTTCTGTGGTGCAAACACCTCTGCAGCGTCAAGAAACAACGTCTCCACGTCGCACGCAACGACGAAGTCGACTCGCTTCAGTCGCGCCGGAGTGCTGATTGCCTGAACGGCACCGAGTCCACCGTCCGTTGTTGCGGAGCCACCGACACACACGATGATGCGCTCAGCGCCGAGATTGAGTGCTGCGTCGATCAACTGCCCGGTACCCACGGTGGAGGCAGCGAGCGGATCGTTATGGTCTGCTCCACCGATCAATTGCAGTCCGGATGCAAGCGCCATCTCGATGACGGCAGTTCCGCGATGTAATCGCCATGGTGCCTCGACTGGTGAGCCGAGCGGTCCCTCTACTCGCAACGAGCGGTTTGGCCCACCGAGCACGTCGAGGGTTCCTTCGCCGCCGTCAGCCAACGGCATCTCGGTGCAGTCGTGGCCAGTTGTCCAACAGGCGTCAGCAATGGCACGCGCTACTTGGCGGGCGGTTGCGGTGCCGCGGAACTTGTCGACTGCCGCCAAGACCCGCACGGCTTCTAGTGTGTCGGAATATGAGCAACCCGCTACACCTAGATGCCACTGCGCAAGCAGAGCTCGTCCGATCAAAACAGATCTCAGCAAGCGAACTCGTTGATCTTGCGATTGCCGCCGTTGAACGCGTCAACCCACAGATCAACGCCGTCATTCATCCGCGCTTTGAGCGTGCGCGTGCAGAAGCCAAGTCGGGTCGTAGCGGGGCCTTCGCTGGAGTGCCGATGGTCGTGAAGGATCTCAACTGTCAGATCAAGGGTGAGCCCTACCACCTCGGCACGCGATTCTTGAAGAACCGCAAGTTCGTCGCAACGGAAGACTCGTATCTCTACGAGCGGTTGTGCCGTGCTGGCTTCGTCACGATTGGTCGAACCAATACACCGGAATTCGGCAGCACTATTACCACCGAGCCACTCGCGTACGGGCCAGCACGCAACCCGTGGAATACCGACCACTCGACGGGTGGTAGCAGCGGCGGTAGTGCGGCGACGGTGGCCTCCGGTTGCGTTGCGGTGGCGCATGCCAACGACGGCGGCGGCTCGATACGTATTCCTGCCAGCGAGTGCGGGCTCGTCGGGTTGAAGCCGAGCAAAGGTCGCGTCAGTCTCGGGCCAGCACTCGGCGAATCATGGATTGGCGGCGTCGTTGAAGGCTGCGTGAGTCGCTCAGTGCGCGACACCGCAGCGATGATGGACGTGCTCTCGGGCTACGAAACTGGCGACCCGAATACTCCGCCGTTGCCTGCGCGACCGTACGCGAGCGAGGTCGGCGCAAAGGTGGAGAAGCTGCGCATCGGACTGTTGTCTGGAGCGCTGTTGCCTGGCGGACTCGATCATCCCGATGCTCGTGCAAGTGTCGAGGCCACCGGCAAGCTGTTGCAGGGTCTCGGTCACCATGTCGAAGTGGCGCATCCTGCGGCGTTGAATGAAGCCGAGTTCGGCGACGTGTTTCTTGCAATCGTCATCGCACATATCGCCAACGACGTTGCAGCTCTGGAGAAAGCATTCGGTGTCACACTCACCACTGACGACATTGAGCCGGGCAATCACCTCATGGCGCAGTTCGGTAATGCGACGAACGCCGTCGCCTATTTGAGTGCGGTCAGTTGGATGCACGCTTGGACTCGCCGCGTGGTGTCGTGGTGGTTGCCGCGCGACGGCGAGCAAGGTTTCGATGTACTCGTTACCCCGACGCTTGCCGGCCCGCCGCCGAAGATCGGTGCGCTCTCGGGCGACGATTCCACCGACCGCATTCGCGAGATCATGCAGTACACCGCGCAGTTCAACATGACGGGCCAGCCAGCCATCAGCCTGCCGCTGCACACCAGCGCAAGCGGCCTACCGATGGGTGTGCAGTTCGTCGGAGCGCCCTACCGCGAAGATTTGCTCATCCGCTTGGCCGCGCAGATCGAAGCAGCGGCCCCGTGGTCGTCGCGCCGACCAGCAGTGCATGCGTGAACGACGCGTTGCGGTGGATTTTCGTTGTTGCTGAGATCGTCGCATTAGTCGCTGTTGCGCCTCGGCTCCTGCGTGCTGCACGCGGCGGGCAAGCGCTCACGACTGACGTTGACGGAGAGCAACCCGTCGACATCAGCGTCGTCATACCTGCTCGTAACGAAGCTCACCGCCTGCGCGAGTGCCTCGCCCCGTTGCGCGGGGCACCCGGCGTTCGCGAAGTAATCGTCGTTGACGACCAGTCGAGCGATGCAACGGCAGATATCGCGCGCGAACTTGGTGCGACCGTGGTACGTGGTGCGCCACTGCCCGAGGGATGGGTCGGCAAGATCTGGGCATTGCAGCAGGGCATCGACGCAGCCACCGGTGAAGTCGTTGTCACGCTCGATGCTGATGCGCGCCCAGATTCGTTCTTGCCGACTGCTGCAGCTGCTGCACTCACGCGCTCGGGTGCGAAATTGGCAACGGTTGCTCCGCGCTTCCGCACCACATCGGGTGCAGCACAGTGGCTACATGCATCAATGCTCACGTCGCTCGTCTACCGGCACGGAGCTGGCTCTGGTCGCGCAGACACCAGCTCAGTCGCCAATGGTCAGTGCATGGTGTTCAAACGAAGAGATGCCGTGCAAGGCGATTGGTGTCGCAGCGTGCGAAGCGAGATCATCGAAGACGTCGCTCTGGTGCGCAGGCTCGCCAGCGAAGGAACGCACGTCGAGATGTTCGACGGCTCTCGGCTCTTGACCGTCCAGATGTTCGACGGCTTTGCCGACACGTTTCGCGGCTGGGGTCGCTCGCTCGCGTTGTCGGGAGTCGACCGCCCACTACGCCAGTGGTGGGACGCGGTGGTCACGGCGCTCGCACTCGTGATGCCGCTTTGGTCGTTCGTCTTCGGTTTCGCCAACCCGGTCAGTGCAGTGTTGTTGCTGGTGCGACTCGGCACCCTCGTTGGCACGGTGCGCGCCTACGAGCGACCGCGCCTGGGTTATTGGCTCTCGCCAGTTGCCGACCTACTCGCGTGGTTCGTCGTCGTGCGCGGCATCGTCGCGCCGTCGCGCGAATGGCGCGGCCGCACGTATTGAGTCGAATCCGACTGCCATCGCAAAGCGCAACCCGATGATGCTCATGAGCACGCCGGTGGCAAAGGCTTGCCACGCACCGTCGGCATACCACTGAGCAAACGGGTACAACACGACGCCGATCTTCACGCCGTGGCTGAAGTCGCGGGTTGCTGCCCAGAAGAGCACAAACATGAGCACGCAGAACGCAGCTGGCAACGGGCTGAGCACGATTGCTGCCCCCACCCATGTGAGCACGCTTCGACCGCCAGAGAATCTGGCAAAGACTGGCCATGCGTGGCCGACCATCGCAGCACCAGCCGCAAAAAACCACACCTGCCAGTCGTCGGAGAGTTCCTGTGCTGCGACTACCGAGACGACGCCCTTCAATAGATCGCCAACGAAAACCACCAAGGACTGGTTGCGTGTGAGCACCGAGCGGGAGTTCCAGAACCCCGGATTTCGGTCGCCGACTTCGCGGAGGTTTGGCGCCCCCGCCCGACGCGCCACGAGATCGGCGACGGGTATCGAGCCGAGCACATAGCCGATGAAGATGGCGAGCAAGACCTCAGACACGCAGACACACTGTAAGGCAGAGATGGCGTACGTCGCGACGTTCCACGTGCTCAAGTGGCGCGGTGTGTTCGGCATGGTGCAAGCGCTTGCATTCGACCGGTTTCGCTACGGCCGAGCCGAGGGTCTCCGATTACTTCGAGTGTTTGGAACAGGGAAAGGCAGCAACACCGCGCCAAGCACTCAGCTCGGCCGTACCGCGATCTTCGGTCTCTTTGAGAGCGAAGTACACGCCGATGTCTTTATCTCGCAAATACAACGCCGCCGAGGGCTGCAAGAGTCGTGGCACGTCAAGTTGCGCGGCGCAGGCGGACATGGTTCGTGGCGTGGAGTTGAAGTTCCGCAACTCATGGGCGACGATGGTGCGCAGCGGGTGCGTGATGGTCGTACGCCGATTGCCATCATTACGCGCGCAGACGTGAAGTTGCGTTCGTGGGGCGCGTTTGCAAGGGACGCCCGAATTGTGGATGCTGAACTACAGGAGAGTGACGGTCTTATTGCCGTCGTCGGTTTCGGCGAAGCGCCAATCCTTCGACTCGGCACCTTCAGCTTGTGGCGCGATCTTGACGCAATGACGACATTCGCACGTCGCGCACCGCAGCACGATCGCGTTGTCAACCGCACTCGCCGCGAAGAGTGGTACGGCGAAGAGATGTTCGCGAGGTTCGAGCCGTACTGGTCTTCGGGTTCGTGGGACGGTAGAGACCCGCTTCGCGCCAGCGATTAACGAGACGAGAAGCCGCGAGCTGCAACTCTTCGTCGCGCGGCATCGTTGGGTGCACGGTCGCGCATGGTGAGTTGTGGAAACAGCATTCCGTACGGCTCGGCGTTGGTGCGGTGGTGGGCGCGATGCGCGACCGAGAGAGACTCGGCGATTCCGGTTCTGACGTCGTTTGTCTTGACACTTGTCAAGCGTTTCATCCATCGCACGCGTCCGTGGATGATGCCATCGTGAATGACGGTGTAGACGATGCCGTACACCGTGACACCGACGAAGAGCGGCACCAACCACTTCATGCTGGGCACGTTGAACCCCACCCACATCGCAGCGAGCACGACCACTGAGAATGCCAATGGAAACATGTCGTTGGGCTCAAACGACTTCTTGGCGAATTCGGCGGCGGCATTGCGGTGGTGACTGACGTGCAGGCGTTCAAGAACGCCGTGCATGACGAATCGGTGCACGACGTAGGTGACGAGTTCCATCCCGAGGAATCCGATGAGCACGAGCACGACTGCCAAGGTCATTTCTTCGTCACCAATCGGATGAGACCTTCTTGCACTACCGAGACGACGAGCTCGCCGTCTCGCGAGAAGATTGCGCCACCAGCCAAGCCACGCGCACTGGAAGTGGAAAGCGACGTTTGGTCGTAGAGCATCCACTCGTCGGCCTTGAACGGGCGGTGGAACCACATCGCGTGGTCGAGGCTCGCCATTTGCACTTTGCCGTCAGTCCAGCCAATGCCGTGGGGTAGCAAAGCAGTGTCGAGCAGCGTCATGTCGCTTGCGTAGGTGACGATGCACGTGTGCAGCACGTGGTCGGCGGGCAGCGTGCCAGCGGCACGCATCCACACACGCTGACCAGAACGAGGGTTGTTCTCGCGCGAGAACGGGTCGGCATCCACGTAACGAATATCGATAGGTCTTGGGCGGTCGTACCACTCACCGAGTTGCTCTTTGTACGGGGCCATCCGCGTCTTGAAGTCGGGTAACGACTCTGGGTCCGGCACGTCGGTCGGCATGGTGATCTGATAGTCGAGACCCGGTTCGTGGGCATGGAAACTCGCCTGCAGGTTGAAGATCACCTCACCGTGCTGAATGGCGACCACTCGTCGCGTGGAAAAACTCTTGCCATCGCGCAATCGATCGACTTGGTAGAGGATCGGAACGTTGGGGTCGCCTGGTCGCAGGAAGTATGCGTGCAGCGAGTGAACGTCACGGTTGCCGAGGTCGATGGTGCGCGCTGCGGCAACGAGCGCCTGGCCAGCGACTTGCCCGCCGAACACGCGTTGCCTGTTCTCGTCAGGGCTTCGACCACGGAAGATATTGACTTCGATCGGCTCGACATCGAGAAGAGCAACGAGGTCATCGAGCGGTTGTTGAGTGCCAGGCACCCCTCTATGTTGGCAGAAGATTGCTCGCTAGCGTTCGTCACGCTCGTCATGCTCGACTCCACGCTGCGCACAATTGCGCTCGCGACAAAGGGCTTCATGCCGCCAGACGAAGGCGATGCTCTTTACGAGGCAGCAATCGCTGCAGGTTCCCGTCTGCCTGGGCTCGCGATGGCAGAAGTTGGCTCGTATTGCGGTCGCTCCACCGTGTGGCTTGGTGCCGCGGCGCGCGCCTGCGGCACGGTGCTCTATGCCGTCGACCACCACGGTGGTTCGGAGGAGAACCAGGCAGGTTGGGAATGGCACGACAAAGAAGTTGTCAATGACGCAGGGCGCATTGACACACTGCCGTTTTTCCGCGCCACGATGCAGCGTGCCGCGCTCACCGATGTGGTGCGCGAACGAGTGGGCGACTCGCACGAAATCGGTCGCAACTGGCGAGAGAAGTTGTCGATGTGTTTCATCGACGGTGGACACGGGCGCGAGGTGGCGCGTGGTGACTACGAAGCTTGGTCACCCCATGTGGCAGTTGGGGGTTTGCTTACAATTCACGACGTATTTGAGCAACCAAGTGACGGCGGTCAGGCTCCGTATGAAGAGATTTATCTTCCCGCGATTGCGTCAAAGCGATTCGTTGAAGTGTCGCGGCATGGTTCGCTGCGAGTGCTGCAGCGCACTGCCTGATTGCACCGTCTAGTGGTGCGTGAACAATTTGTGCGCCGGAGAAATCGCGAGTTGTGCATCGGCAGCCAGAATGACGGCCGCACCGGTGTATGCACTCACCTCGTCGGCAGGGAAGGCAATCTGCTGCGGATACACGAGGCCGGTCAAATAAGACCCGTCGTGGTTGCGGTGCAGCGAGGTGAGTGACAGCAGTTCGTGCGCGGTTTGCTGGTCGCCGATGGCGCTGTAGGCGATGGCGCATTCGGCGGTTTCTGACGCGGTGACCCATGGTTCGTCGCTAACGCAGCGGATGCCGCGACCGTCGAGATAAAAGGTGTCCCAATTATCGTTCAGGCGAAGTTTTGCCGCATCGTCGATGAGGGCTCCAGCGAGCACGGGGTAGTACCAGTCCATCGCCCAGCGCTCCTTGGGTTCGAACGATTCTGGCGAGTGGTTGATGATCGCGTCGATGGCATCTGCGGCGGCACGCCAGAGCGGCCGCGGTTCGCCGAGAAGTGCCGCAAGGTTTGCGCCACAGTGCAGTGAGTGTCGAATCGAGCTGCTTCCGGTGAGCAGCGCGTACGACCACGGTTCTGCGTCGACTTCTTTGGCCCACAGCACGGTGCCGTCTTTGCGGCGCATGTTGAGTACGAACTCCATCGCGCGCTCAACCATCGGCCAGAAACGTTCAACGGCTGCGAGATCGTCGGCGCACTGCCAGTGGTGCCAGATACCGGCCGCGACGTAGGCGCACACATTGGAGTCGAGCTTCGCCTCTTTCACGACATTGCCGCCGAGGTAATAGTTGTGCCACGATCCGTCCGGGCGTTGAGTGTGCATGAGCCACTCATAGGCGTGGCGAGCTTCGTCGTGCATGCCCATCACATCGAGCGCCATCGCTGTCTCAACGTGGTTCCACGGGTCGCAGTGGCCGCCGGGGAACCAAGGGATCATTCCGTTGCCCAGTTGCAGTGAGGCAATCCATTTGGCAGTAGTGCGCAGCTCGTCGGTTGACGGGATGCGGGCGACTTCACGTTCGGAGCGGGCTGCGGCGAGAGGGTTCGTGCTTCGTGATGAGTTGTGATCCGAGATCTCGACAGACATCTGAGGTGCTGGCATAGGTGCGGTGTCTTTTCTCGCGTAGACGACGAACGACTTCCCGATTGCGGGGCTGAGCACATTGTCGAGTGTGCGGGTGATGAGTGGAGCACGCATGATGTCCCACTCAAGCAACTTCTTGTAGGGCTTCACGAGCGGGTGGTCTTCGCGAGCCGGGCCGACCGCACAGCGCAGCCACCAATACGGAGAATGCAGTCCGTGTGATCGATGCGAATCACCAACGCGCAATCCGACCGCTGCGATCTTGTCGCGCAGTTCGGCTGCCTTGTAAATGCGCACGTGTCCACCGGGCACGAACGGAGCGTGGTATTCCTCACTCAGCATCCAGTTGATCTTCTCGGGGAACCACGAAGGCACAGTCGCGGCGAACACCCCGCCTGGCTTCAACACGCGAGCAAGTTCGCGCAGGGCCGCTTCGTCGTCGTGGATGTGCTCGAGCACCTCGCTCGTGACGACGCAGTCGAACGAAGCATCAGCAAAAGGGAGTCGCGTGGCGTCGCCGCGTATCGCACCGCCGAAGCGAGCCGAGTCGATTTCTCCAGCCATCGCCATCGCAGCAAACGTGTTGCGGGTGGCCGTGACTTCGTCATGCCCGTAGTCGAGCGCGACCACGGTCGCGCCTCGACGCGCAGCCTCGTAAGCGTGACGTCCGAAGCCTGCGCCGGCATCGAGGAACAAGGTGCCTTCTGCAATGTGCAGTTTGTCGAAGCGAATAGTCAGCATTATTGGCCTATTTCGAGGTCTTCTCGATACGACGGCGGAGTTTCTCCACGTTGTGTGGCATCGTCAACACTTCGCGGTACTGGTCGACTGTGAGCGATGCGCAATAACGCCACGACCAACGTTCGACGACACGCTGTCGACCGGCGAGACCCACCCTGGTGCGCAGCGTCTCGTCGTCGAGACCGCGGCGAATCGCAGCAGCAAGGGCATCGGCGTCAGCCGGCGGGCATGACAGCACCGTTTCACCGTCCTTGCCGGTGACTTCAGGCAATGCACCGCCTGTGGTGGCGACGAGGCAGATGCCGGTGCTCATCGCTTCGACCGATGGAAGGCTGAAACCTTCGTAGAGACTGGGCACTACTGCGAGCGTGCTCTCCGCATAGAGCTCGACAATGCGTTCGTCACTCACACCCGATACATAACTGATGCAGTCTTTCAACCCGAGCGACTCAATGAGGTCGGCACTCGCACCTGCGCGCGGCTTGCCAATGATGGTGAGATGGATGTCGCGCTCAGTGCGCAGTTTGGCGACGGCCTCCAAGAGATAAGAAAGACCTTTCAACGCCACATCGGCCGAAGCAGTCGTGATCAGGTGATGCGGCTTGCGCGCTACTGACGGCAGCGGCTTGAAGAGGTCGGGGTCGACACCGACGGGCACCAGTCGCATGCGGTCGAGCGACACACCCATGTCGGTATGTATGTCGTTGATTGAGTTCTCGCTCACCACCACGATGCGCGGCAGGCGACTGGCGACCTTGCCCTGCATCTTCACGAAGGAGTACCAGCGAGAGATTCCGAATCGCTTCCACAACGTCTTCGTGTGCGCCATCTCCAGTTTGCGGTCTTTGGTGATCGGATGGTGGAGGGTGACGATTGTCGGGATGATCTTTTCGATGGCGAGAATGTGCTTGCCGAGGCACTGGTTGTCGTGCACGAGGTCGAAGTCGTCGGTGCGCTCGCGTAAGGCGCGGTACGCGCGCAGGCTGAAGGTGAGCGGCTCGGCGAAAGTTCCTTTTAAGAAGTAGAGAGCCTCGAGCGCATTCGGCCAATTGTTGAGTTCCCAATACGCCGGGAAGCGGCCCGGATATTGGTCGTTGAAGATGTCGAGACTCGGCAACTTGTGCATGGCGATTCGCTGGTCGAGCACCGGGTAGGGCTGACCGCCGTACACCTCTACGTGGTGCCCAAGGTCGACGAGAGCCTTCGTGAGGTGGCGCGTGTACACGCCTTGGCCGCCGACGTGCGGTTTGCCGCGATACGTGAGGTAGGCGAGACGAAGTGGACCTTCTCGAAGTCGGTCGAGCTCGCGCTGCACGTCGGCTCCCGACATGCGATTTGACGCTATCGCTGCAAAATTATCGGGCGATCAGTTTCATCGTTCGGCGCAACGGAGACTGCGGTGTTACGACGTGCGGGGCGAGGGTAAAGCCGTCGGGCGGACCTGACTGTGGCTCGACGCAGAGTGCGTGCTTTGGCATGTCATAGATCACCCAGTGGTTGCAATCACTCTCCACGGTGATGCGCGTGTTGTCAGCGAATATCACTGTTGGTGCTTGACGTGCGCCGACGAAGCAGTCGTCCCACGGCCCGGGTGGCGGGGCGATTCGTCGGCCGCTTGGGATGTACTGCTCATCACGCACGTACATTTCTGCGAAGTCGACCTCGAGCGTCGCAGGTCGCAGGAACCACGGATGCCAACCAACTTGTGCCGGCATCGAGTCGCTGGTGGTGCTGACGGTCAACGTGCACACGACCGTTCGTTCGCTCAAGTCGAGTTCTACTTCGTGAACGACTTGTCCGGTGAATGGCCAACGTTTGCCAAGTGGTGCGATGAGCACTGCGTGTGTCGGCGACTGTTCGACGACTGACCATGACACATCAAACACCGTGCCGTGAATTGCATGCTGACCGAAATTGAGTGGTAATTGATATGTAGTGCCTGCGTGATCGAAGCGGCCTGCGCGCACGCGACCTGCATACGGCACCATCGGATACGCACCCCACGATGTGGCGGGTGCGCCGCGCGTGTAACCGACGAGGCGTTCTCGACCGCCGACGCGCAGTGATGACAAGCGGGCGCCGCGCAGGGCATCGACTGAACATCCGAATGATGCACCACCGAGGTGAATCTCGTTGCTCATGTGCGTGCTTTCCGTGATGATGCGCGTGCCACCGCTACGAACAAGACGACAACGACAGACAACCCGAGGGCGACGCTCATGTCTCCAAGGTAGGAGTAGACAGTGCGCCCGGTGCGCAGCGCGACGTTTTCGACGATGACGCCCTGTTCTCCGATTGCGAGACTGCGCAGCACGTTGCCGTCAGGGTCGACGACGAGGCTGTAACCGGTCGTTGCGGCCTGCACCAAGAAGCGCCCAGATTCGATCGCGCGCAATTGCGAGGTCGCAACTTGTTGTTGCTGGAGAATTTCGCCGGTGTAGCTGGAGCCGTTTGTCGGGTTGATCACTAGTTGTCCCCCCGCCGCGATGCCGTCGTTCACGCGGGCGGAGAAAAATACTTCCCACGAGATGGCGACGGCGAGTGGTCGGCTTCCGCCGCCTCCCGTATGCGGAACCTGGATCTGTGCCGGAGCCGTTCCGGCCACGGCGTCACGGGGGATGCGGTCGACTGGCGCCCCGAGTGCGTCGAGTAACGACCGCAGCGGGATGTACTCCCCGTACGGCACTCGACGCACTTTGTCGTATCTGCTGAGTTCATTACCTTCGTCGTCGACCACAATCTGCGCATTGGTGAAATTGTCTCCGGCATCCTCGGTGACCCCGACTGCGATTGGGGCGCCGATACGCCGTGATTCTGCCGCAATCTCTTCGCGCACGTTGCTGGTGGAGAAGTCACGCACATCGATCGCATTCTCGGGCCAGATGGCAAGGTCGACGTCGTCATCTGGCTTCACGAGAGCAGTTGCCTCGAGATGCCGGTTCGTCACATCGCGCGGGTCGGTGTTGATGGCAAGCACTCCCTGCGGACCACCGCCCTGCACTGCTGCAATGCGCAGCGTCTCGCCGGTTGCGCGGCCGTTCGGTGCCAACTGCGCGCCGAGTTGTACGACGATCAAAACGAGAGCAAGTGTCAACATCGCACGGGACGACTTGTGGCCCCCAGCGGGTGACTGACTGCTGTTCGTTTGCCGCTGCAGGAAGAACTCCGCTGCGAGACCTCCGATCAGCATCAGCCAGAACGACACACCGATAGGGCCGACCAGTCGTGCGAGGTAGGCGAGTCGCGTGTCGGCGACACCGAGTGCCAGACCCGCGAGCGGAACGCCGCCGAATGGCACCACGAGTCGCGCACACTCGACAAGCGAGTGCATGGCGAGTCGCAGCACGATGCGCGTTGTAAGCGACATTGGAGTGCGTAATGTGACGGTGTTTGCGAGCGAACCGGCAGCACCGTGACCAAGTGCGAACAACAACGGTGCGATGATGAATCCACCCGGCACGAGATGCCACATCCATCCCATCGCGGGAGCGAGCCATGACCACGCAAAGAGAAACGAGACTGCGAACTGGCTACGAGCACGAGCGGGGGTTTGTTCAGCGGCCACGACGTAGCAGGCGACACCGAGTACGACGAGTGGCCACCAGCCAATTGGTGGGATTCCCGCCGCGACGAGCACTCCGCCGAGCATTGACAATGCGTGTCGCCATGGCCAGCGCGTATGTGTGATCAAATTCAGCACGGTCGACCTCGGTCGCAAAGACATGGGCTCATCGGTCGCCACCACGCTGGCGCATGTACGCCGCCAGTTTGTTGATGCGAAGTCGCATTGGTGGGTGCGACGCGAAGACGCGTTCGAGCAGGTTTGCCCGAGACTCTCGCGGTGACGATGCCTCCCAATCACGCATTGCGGCAAGTAGCTGGTTGCCGAACCCCAATTGCGCTGCGCGACGGTCGGCGTGGAACTCTGTTGGTCGGCTGACCGCATTGCTGAGCGAAGTCGCGAGCGAGACGTTCAGCATCAACAACCATGACGCCACGTGCAGAAACGCAGCGACGAACAAGCCGAGCGCGTGCAAGAGCGGAACTCGCTTTGCAAACACAAGCGTGGCACTCTCTGCGACCGCACGCAGACGCATGCCGGTGCGAGACAGCAATGAGATGGGCAGGATCATCCACTGAGCGATGGTGAGCGTGACGGTGTGGAGCCCGAGGTGATGGCTGAGCTCGTGAGCCATAACTCCCGAGAGTCGTGCGGTGTCCAACTGTTCGATGGCATACGAGGAGACGATGACGAGGTGTCCGCCGCAGGCAAAGGCATTGAGGGACTCAGTGTCCACCACTGCGAGCACGAAACGGCGATGCTCGAGTGAGTTGCGATAGATGATCGGGTGCCATGCTTCTTCAAGCAACGCACGTTCGCGTGTAGTGGGTATTCGTGCACCGAGCAGGCGCAAGAGCACGAATCGTTGCACCGGCCGCGAGAACAACACGATGAAGAGCAGAAAGAAGCATGCGATAAAGAAGGCATAGTTCACCTCACCCCACCACCAGAACGGAAGCCACAGCACGGTCGCAGTGAGTAGCCAGGCGGGCAAGAGAGCGACGACTCCGGTGATGCCAGTAAGTGCCGACCAATCGACACTCGCCGATCGCCCCGACACAACTGGTGAACCTATCGTGGGAGACGTGAGTTTGTTCGACGTCGTGCCGCACGCAGGAACACTGGTCGCATCGATTCCAAGCCCGTCATCTGGATCGTTGGAGCTTGGCCCACTTCGACTCAACGCCTACGGACTGATGATCGCCCTCGGCGCGATCGCAGCGACATGGATGATGGGACGTCGTCTCGAAGCGCGCAAGTGGGGCACGCGCGACGACGCGAGCTCGATTGCGATGTGGGCCGTGCCTGCAGGCGTCATCGGCGCGCGGATCTACCACGTGGTCACCGATTGGGAGCGTTTTGACGGGCGCTTCGTCGACGTGTTCAAGATTTGGAAGGGCGGTCTTGGCATCTATGGCGGGCTCGTTCTTGGAACAGTGGTCGGATTGTGGGTTGCAAAAAAGAAGGGTCTGTCGATCAGTCGCACATTGACGGCTGTCGCACCGGCTTTGTCGTTGGCACAAGCCATCGGTCGCTGGGGCAACTGGTTCAATCAGGAGCTCTTTGGACGCCCGACCACGCTTCCGTGGGGTCTTGAGATTGACGCCCGCAAGATTCCAGATGGGTACGAGCCAGGCACACTTTTTCATCCGACGTTCTTGTATGAGTCGCTCGGGTTATTGGTATTGATGGTGATCTTGCTGCGGGTTGACCGTCGAGCAAACCTGCGCGAAGGCAGCCTCTTCCTTATTTATGCGGCCGGATACTCGGTGCTGCGGTTCTTCGTCGAGGGTTTACGAATCGACCCCGCAAAAGCAGCGAGTGGCTTGCGACTCAACCAGTGGGTGTCGATGGTCGTGTTTGGTGTGGCAGTAGCGATGCTGCTCGCGCTTCGTCGGCGCGACACGAGCAACACCTAGCCGAAGCAATCGCGCGATACATCCAACGCCTAGCCGCAGCGTCGGATCACTTCGATCAGTGTTCAGCCAGTGCGTAGGCGAGCGGCGAGATCTTCTGGCACGACGGGAATGAAGTATTCACCGGTAGCCACTTCAGCTGCGGCGATGTATCGCATCACCTGTGCGGCACGCCATGGCGAGACAATCTCTACGTTGAACCAAGCGTCATCGAATCCGTTGATCTCACCCGAGCGTGCCGCGCTGACCGTCGGGCGCTGGTTGAACCACATCATCGTCGGTGCGGGCTCGTCGTAGAGCCTTTCCACGCGCTGCAACACGTCCTGCAAGATTCGGCCGAAGGCGCTTCGTTGTGCCGCACTCAAACTCGGAAGATCGACAATTCGCTCGCGTGGTGCAATCTCTATTGACACGGGATACGGAGATGCAAGTGGCACGCTGGCGACCCAGCCGTCGCGCTCCACGACGATGCGTTCGGTTGAGATGTCAGGCCTCCAGCGTGAAGCAATTCGTTTGCGCGAACGGTCGGGCACGTGGTCGAAGGCGTAGATCTGACCATGCGGATGATCGATGGTCGCACCGACCGCGCGACCTGAGTTCTCAAAGATCAGCACAAACTCCACATCGTCGCGAGCAGCAAGTGCAGCAGTGCGATCTGCCCATAGGTCGATGAGCAATGTCAACTGCGGGGTAGGGAGGTTGCTCAAGCGTGCGTCATGGTCGCTCGTGTAGAGCACCACTTCGCAACGAGCATCTGGCATCGGCGGCCAGCGATTGGGAATCGCTTTCACCGTGTACGGCTCGGGTGCTTCAAGACCGCCAACACAGAACGGGCAACCAGTCGACGGGAGATTCGGTCGGTTCTGTCGCGATGCGACGACGTGCACCATGGTGCCAAGCCACGGGTCGACACGCACGTCAGACACGGCGCTCCTTCCTACGCAGAAACGCGAAGGCCGGACTGCGCGTCGAACACATGCAGGGCGCCGGAGCGTGCTTGCAGAGAAACGCGCGACTGCGCCGACAACTTCGACAATCCGGGTGCACGCGCTACCACGCGGTCTTTGTTCGGCGTGTCGAGCGTGCAGTGCACGTAGGAGTCGCTGCCGAGTTCTTCGACGAATTCGATCACAGCAGGCGTGCCGTCAGAGCCGCTGAGTTCGATGCCTTCTGGTCGCACGCCGACCACGACCGACGACGACCCGTTCACGGACACGCTTGCCCCAGCGAATGTGACGGAGCCGTTCGCTGCTTGTGCGGGAATCAGGTTCATCGCTGGCGAACCGATGAAGCCAGCGACGAACAGGTTGGCGGGTCGCGAGAACAGTTCTTGTGGCGCGGCGACTTGCTGCAGCACTCCGTCTTTCAGCACTGCGATGCGGTGTCCCATCGTCATGGCTTCGACTTGATCGTGCGTCACGTAGATCGTCGTGACTCCGAGGTTGCGCTGTAGTTCTGCAATCTGTGTGCGAGTCTGCACGCGCAGCTTTGCATCGAGGTTGGAAAGTGGCTCGTCCATCAAGAACACCTCGGGCTTGCGCACGATGGCGCGCCCCATCGCCACACGCTGGCGCTGGCCACCAGAGAGTTTTGCCGGTTTGCGCTCAAGCAAGTCAGAGAGATCAAGCATGCGTGCAGTTTCTTCGACTCGACGTTTAATCTCTTCTTTGTCGACGTTGTTGATCTTCAAGTTGAAGCCGATGTTCTCGGCCACCGTCATGTGCGGATACAACGCGTAACTCTGGAACACCATCGCAATGTTGCGGTCTTTGGGCGCAAGGTCGGTGACTTCTCGCTCGCCGATGCTGATGGTGCCCGAATCGACGGTCTCGAGCCCGGCCACCATGCGCAGCAACGTCGACTTGCCGCAGCCCGATGGCCCGACCAGCACCAAGAACTCCCCGTCACCGATGGAGAGATCGACCGCATCAACAGCCGGATGGCTCATGCCGACGAACTGGCGGCTGACCCTATTAATACGTACGCCTGACACGTGCCCCCTCCCGGCTGGCCAGATGGCCCGCCGAATTGCCGGTCGAACGACCTACCGACACCGCCCACGGTAGGCGAGCGACGACGAGGGAGGAAACCCCGCACCTCGTGGGCAGCCCCCGCGAGCGGCCGCACCAGCGGCCCCACCGAGCGATGCCACCGGGTGCGCCGCCGCAAGTGCAGGGAATCTTGCAAAATCCCGCCGAAAACACCGAAGGTGCCTTGACGGGCGGGTATCGAGAGGGGCAGACTCGCCACATCACTTCAACCCGTCGTGCTGATGCACGGCGGCCCAAGGGGGCAACGCAATGACCACAGAACAGAACAAGGCCCGCGGGTCGGACCTGGGCTTCCAGCTCAGCCGCCGCGAACTGCTCGTCGGAGCAGCGGGTGTCGCAGGTGCGGGCGCGTTGCTCGCAGCGTGCGGCGGCGACGAAGCGGTCGGACCGCTCTCGTTCGGAGCCCGCACCGTCGACGAGTCGCCGACCAAGCAATTGAAGGCGCTCGTCGCCGCGTACGAGGCAAAGACCGGCAACACTGTCACCTACAACGCGACCGAGTCGAACGCGTTCCAAAACAACCTCTCGCAGTATCTGCAGGGAACCCCGGACGACGCCTTCCAGTGGATGGCCGGCTACCGCATGCAGTTCTTCGCAGAACAAGGGTTGCTCGTCGACCTCAGCGATGTGTGGGACAAGATTGGTGACCAGTACGCAGAGTCGTACAAGATCGCCTCGACTGGTCTCGACGGCAAGCAGTACTTCATCCCGCAGTCGTGGTACCCGTGGGGCTTGCACTTCCGCAAGTCGATGCTCGCAGAACTCGGCATCGATCCCGATGGCATCTACAACTGGGACGACTTCATGAAGATGCTTGACGGCATGAAGTCAAAGGGTCTCATCGGCTTTGCCGCCGGTGACAAGGGTGGCTGGGAAGCGATGGGCACGTTCGACATGCTGAACGCGCGCATCAACGGCTACCAGTACCACGTCGACCTCATGGCTGGCCGCGAAAAGTGGACCGACCCGCGCACCGCAGAAGTGTTCAAGTACTGGGAGATGCTGATCCCGTACATGAACGACAACGTGCTCGACCTCGAGTGGGACGGCGCGATGCAGTTGCTGCTGCAGCGCA
>JBMTYA010000015.1:0-15773 GCA_049454015.1 Ilumatobacteraceae bacterium
CTGCGCGCGCAGTGGGCTACTACAACGCTGGCACCGTCGAGTTCATCTACCAGGATGGCGAATTTTTCTTCTTAGAAATGAACACGCGCCTGCAAGTAGAGCATCCAGTCACGGAGATGATTACCGGCATCGACTTGGTCGAATGGCAGATTCGTGTCGCCGACGGCGAGAAGCTGCCGATGACCCAAGATCAGGTCAACGCTCTTCGTCGCGGTCACTCCATCGAGGTGCGCATCAACGCAGAGAACCCAGCCGGCGGCAAGTTTCTCCCCTCGCCCGGCACGATCAGCACGCTTAAGGTGCCAGACGGCTTCGGCACCAGGTTCGACGGTGGCTACGAAGCCGGCGACACCATTAGTCAGTACTACGACAACTTGATTGGCAAACTCATCGTCTGGGGTAAGGATCGTCCGACGGCAGTCGCTCGCACTATCCGCGCTCTCGAAGAAATGAAGATCGACGGCGTGCACACGACGATTCCCGCCGACTTGGCGATCCTGCGCCACCCCGATTTCGCGAGCGTCACGCACAGCACCAAGTGGGTGGAAGAACGCCTCGACTTGAGCGGTGTCTCCTCGCAAGTGACGCCCGCTGAGCCACCGGCCGCAGGTCTCGTCGAGAAGACGACGACGGTCGAAGTCAACGGCAAACGTTTCGAAGTGAAGGCATGGGTGCCCGAGTCGGGCGGCGCCGCCCCGGTTGCGCGGCGCGCACCGCGCGCAGCGGCAGCAAGCAGCGCCGGAGCGGGCGGTGGCAGTGTGGCGGCACCGATGCAAGGCACCATCGTGAAGGTGCTCGTCGAAGTCGGCCAAGCAGTGAAGGCTGGCGACCCCGTCGTCGTACTTGAAGCGATGAAAATGGAGAACCAGTTGCAGGCCGAAAAGGACGGCACCGTCAAGTCGGTGAACGTGAAGCCTGGCGACAAAGTTGGCTCGGGCGACGTGCTCATTGTCATCTCATGACCAGGAGCAACGTCATTTCATGACGCAAGACCACGTCACCGGCGAAGAAATCGGCACCAATCTCGCTGCATATCGCGAACGACGACTCGAAGAAATCGACCGCCTGCGCGCGCAAGGCGTGAACCCCTATCCGTACCGGTTCGACCGCTCACACACGCTCGGTGAGATTCGCACCAAACATGGTTCGCTCGAAGCCGGCACCGAGACCACCGACGAAGTTGCCGTGTGCGGTCGCGTGATGCTCAAGCGCGACCAGGGCAAACTCATCTTCATCACGATTCGCGACCGCAGCGACGAGATGCAGCTCTTCGTGAGCAAGGCAGTAGTCGGCGACGCAGCCTTCGACGCGATCAACGCACTCGACATGGGTGACTGGGTCGGTGCTCGCGGCATGGTGATGACCACACGCAAGGGAGAGCTGAGCGTGAAGGCCGCCGAGGTGCAACTGCTCGCGAAGGCGTTGCGCCCGATGCCCGACAAGTGGCACGGTCTCTCCGACGTCGACACTCGGTTCCGCCAGCGCTACGCCGACCTCATTGTCAACGCGGATGCACGCCGGGCGTTCGAGATCCGCCACGCCATCATCGCCAGCGTGCGCAACACCTTCCGTGACCGCGGATATGTCGAAGTGGAAACCCCGATGCTCCACGTCGAAGCAGGTGGCGCACATGCTCGACCGTTCACCACGCACCACAACGCACTCGACATGCAGCTCTTCCTGCGCATCGCGCTCGAGCTGCACTTAAAGCGCCTCATCGTCGGTGGCATGGAGCGCGTGTTCGAGATTGGTCGCGTGTTTCGCAACGAGGGCATCTCCACGCGCCACAACCCGGAGTTCACGATGCTCGAGTCGTACGAGGCGTTTGCCGACTACCAGGACATCATGCAACTTACGCAAGACATCATCGTGAACGCCGCTCGCGACGCACTCGGCACCACCGTCATCGAGATCGGCGGCAAACCTTACGATCTCACCGCTCCGTGGCCGCGCAAGCGCATGGTCGATCTCGCCAGCGAAAAAGTCGGCCACGAACTGCATCCATCTCAACCGCTCAACGCCGTGCGAAAGATTGCCGACGACCACGGGGTGAAGTGGGAGAAGCACTGGGGCTCCGGCCGCGTCATCGAGGAGATCTTCGCGGAGAAAGCCGAAGCTGATCTCGTCGCGCCGACGTTCGTCACTGGGCACCCCGTAGAGATCTCGCCACTCGCCCGTGTCGACCGCAACGACCCACACCTCACCGAGCGATTCGAGCTCTTCGTGCAGGCGCGCGAACTAGCCAACGGCTACAGCGAGTTGAACGACCCAGTGGAGCAACGCAAACGATTCGAAGCAGAACAGCGCGCCAAAGAAGCAGGCGACGCCGCAGCCGGCACCGTCGACGAAGATTACGTGCGAGCGCTCGAATTCGGTATGCCGCCGACTGGTGGACTTGGTATCGGCATCGACCGACTCACGATGCTGATTGCTGGTGTCTCCTCAATTCGTGAAGTAATCCTCTTCCCCACTCTGCGACCGGAGGTCGCAGAGTGAGCAGCTCTGCGGCGACTGGTTCAGCGAGCGGTTCGACGCGCGCTTGGGGTGTCGGCACTGCAACTCTCTCGTCGAGCGGCGTCGTGCTCGACGCGCACTACCGCCGACTCGGCTGGGGTTATGCCTGCCCAGCCTCCGAACGGGCACATCTTGCGCCGGCAGCAACCGACGCACGTCGCGGCGTCGACATCACGCCCATTGTCACGGAGATCGATACGTCGGTAGCACCGCGTGATGCAGCAGATGTCTACCTGCGACTGCACTTGCTGTCGCACCGCCTCGCCAAACCGCGCACGCTAAACCTGGATGGAGCTTTCGGGCTGCTCGCAAACGTCGCCTGGACGAGTATCGGTCCGGTCGCCCTCGACGTGCTCGAAGAGGTTCGCGAAGCATTGCGCCGAAGAGGCGAGCACCTCACCGTGAATGGCGTCGACAAATTCCCGCGAATGACCGACTACGTCGTACCGTCTGGTGTGCGCATCGCCGATGCGAGCCGCGTGCGACTCGGTGCCCACCTCGCAGAGGGCACCACTGTGATGCACGAAGGTTTCTGCAATTTCAATGCAGGCACGCTTGGCGCATCGATGGTCGAAGGTCGCATTTCGGCCGGCGTCATCGTTGGCAACGGCAGCGACATCGGCGGAGGTGCATCAATCATGGGCACGCTGTCGGGCGGTGGCAAAGAGATGATCACCGTCGGCGAACGCTGCTTGCTCGGCGCCAACAGCGGCCTTGGCATCAGCTTGGGTGATGACTCGGTGATTGAAGCCGGTCTCTATGTCACGGCGGGCACCGTCGTGCGACTACCCGACGGCAGTTCGGTGAAGGCACGCGAGTTGAGTGGTGTCTCCAACATGCTCTTCCGACGCAACTCCGCGACTGGTGCGGTCGAAGCCGTCGTGCGCAAAGGCAGCTGGGGCGGTTTGAATGCTGCCCTGCACAAGAACTGAGCCTTTCGGCGTGACGTTCGACGACTTCGCCACCCTCGTGCGTTCTCGCCGCACCAACCTGATGATCGACCGCGAGCGCGACCTCGATGCAGCAACGGTCGCCAAACTTTGCGATGTCGCCATCTGGGCACCCAACCACAAACAGACGTGGCCCTGGCTTTTTTGCGAAGTGCGCGGCGCAGCGCGCAAACAACTCGGCGACGTTTGCGCCGACGTGATGGCCGCTCAGAACGAGCCTTCTCCACGCGTGCAAAAGACTCGCGGCAAGTTCGAACGCTCCCCCGTCGTCTTGGTCGTGGGCAGCGAGGCGGGCGACACCGAGCTTCGCACTGACGAAAATCGCGATGCAGTATCGGCTGGCGTGCAGAACATCCTGCTTGGGGCGACTGCTCTGGGTCTGGCAAGTTTCTGGTCGTCGTGCCCCACTGGCGCCAACGATGCGGTCGCAAAGTTCTGCGGTTTCCCTAGCGACACGACGATCGTCGCGATGATCTATCTCGGCTGGCCGACCGACACGCCAAAAGGTTTTGAACGGCCCGCACCGCGCATCACGCAGCGCAGTTAGCTCGCCCTGCCTCGCGCCTCGGGCGATGCATCTAGCTCGGGCGGTATACGCCGAACACGTCGCGCAAGGCGTCGCTCACTTCGCCGAGCGTCGCATTCGCCTTCAGTGCGGCGCGCATCGGATACAGCAGGTTGTCGCTGCCACGAGCGGCGGCTCGAACATCGTCGAGTCGGGCCGCGACCTGCGACGCATCGCGCGCACCTTTGAACTTCTTCAGGCGTTCCACCTGGTTGCGCTCGCGTTCGGCGTCGATCTTCAGCACCGGCACATCCGTTGACTCGTCCGACGTGAACTTGTTGACCCCCACAATCGTGCGCGTGCCCTCATCAATCGACTTCGTATACGTGTAGGCAGCTTCTTCAATTTCTTCCATCTGGAAACCCGACTCAATCGCGTTCACCGCGCCACCCATGTCGTCGATGCGCTTGATGTACTCCCAGGCGAGTCGCTCCACTTCGTTGGTGAGCGATTCCACGTAATACGAACCAGCGAGCGGGTCTGGCGTGTCGGTAACACCGCTTTCGTAGCCGATGATCTGTTGCGTGCGAAGCGCGATGCGGGCGGCTTCCTCCGTCGGCAAGCCAAGCGCTTCGTCATAACCGTTGGTGTGCAGGCTCTGCGTGCCACCCATCACCGCGGCCATGCTCTGCACCGCGACACGCACCACGTTGTTGAGCGGCTGTTGCGCAGTGAGCGTTGCGCCACCGGTTTGCGTGTGAAAGCGCATCAGGTGGCTGGCGGGGTTCTTCGCGCCGAACCTCTCGGTCATGATGCGAAACCACATGCGACGACTGGCGCGGAACTTGGCGACTTCTTCAAAGAAGTTGTTGTGGCCGTTCCAGAAGAACGAGAGCCGCGGTGCGAACGTGTCGACGTCGAGCCCGGCATCGACTGCCGCCTGCACGTACGCGATGGCGTTCGCCAGCGTGAAGGCAAGCTCTTGCACCGCGGTGCTGCCAGCCTCGCGGATGTGGTAACCCGAGATGGAAATCGTGTTCCACTTCGGTACGTTTTTCGTGCAGTACTCAAAGATGTCAGTGATAATGCGCATCGACGGTCGTGGCGGATACACATACGTGCCACGGGCGATGTACTCCTTCAGCAAGTCGTTTTGAATCGTGCCGCTGATGGCACTCGCCG
Organism: Ilumatobacteraceae bacterium; assembly: GCA_049454015.1. Classification (GTDB taxonomy): domain Bacteria; phylum Actinomycetota; class Acidimicrobiia; order Acidimicrobiales; family Ilumatobacteraceae; genus F1-60-MAGs027. The sequence goes on from JBMTYA010000015.1 coordinate 5,152, forward strand.
GCACACCGCGCTCTTCTGCCACCAACTCGTACAAGAGCAGCAAGATTGCCGCCGTCGAATTGATCGTCATTGAAGTAGTTACTTTGTCGAGCGGTAAGTCGGCAAGCAGGATGCGCATGTCGTCGAGGGAGTCGATTGCAACACCCACCTTGCCCACTTCTCCGGCAGCGCGCGGATGGTCGCTGTCGTACCCCATCTGAGTGGGCAGATCGAAGGCGCAGGAGAGACCGGTCTGCCCCGCCTCAAGCAAGAACTTGAACCGCGCATTGGTGTCGGCAGCCGTGCCGAAACCTGCGTACTGGCGCATCGTCCAGAGACGGTCGCGGTGCATCGTCGGGTAGATGCCGCGGGTGTACGGCGCCGTGCCGGGCACACCCAACTGGCTGGTGGCCTCGAAGCCCTGCAACGAACCGGCGTCGTAGAGCGGCCGAACTTCGATGCCCGAGTCGGTGCGTTTCTCGGTCATTGCTCACTCAGACTACGAGCCCCACGCTCGACGGATGATTGCGTAGCCTTGGTCGCATGGCCATCACCGAACACGCAGGTTCCACGAAGTCCATCGACGGCATTCCGCTCACCCCGAAGGACCTCGTCGACATCGGCCCACAGCCCAAGCGCTCCATCGAAGAAGAGCGCACGGAGCGCAAGCAAAAACTCGCCGGTGCATTGCGCATCTTCGGACGCCTCGGTTTTGGCGAAGGCGTCGCTGGCCACATCACCGTGCGCGACCCAGAGTTCCCCGATCACTTCTGGGTAAACCCGTTCGCGCGCAGCTTCCGTCTTATGCGCGTGTCGGACTTGATTCTCGTGAACCACGACGGCGATGTCGTCTACGGCAACCATCCGGTCAACCGTGCGGCATTCTGCATCCACGCTGCGATCCACCAAGCGCGACCCGACGTCATTTCTGCGGCGCACGCACACACCGTGTACGGCAAGGCGTGGGCTTCGCTCGGGCGCAAGCTCGACCCCATCACGCAGGACAGCTGCTACTTCTATGACGACCATGTGGTGATCGCCGAGCAAGGTGGCGCCGTCGTGTTCGAACCCGAAGCCGGTCGCGAGATCGCGTCGAAGTTCCCGAAGGGCAAGGCGGCCATCCACCAGAACCACGGCTTGTTCACCGTCGCCCCGACGGTTGATGCAGCTGCCTACTGGTTCTTGTCGATGGAGCGCACGTGTATGGCGCAGATCATGGCCGAGACCGTCGGCACGCCGAAGCTCATTCCGCACGAGATGGCGACCTACACCCGCGATCTCACCGCGCATCCGACGGCGGGGTGGTTGAACTTCCAGCCGCTGTGGCAAGAAATCTGCCGCACCGACCCGGATCTCTTCGACTGATTCAGCGACGCAACCCGCTGGAGACAGCGCCCCCAGAGGCGTTGTTTATCGTCTCGGGCATCAGCCAGTACGTCGGCGCCGTCATCGCGGTACGACTCTTCGAAGAACTCGCGCCAGCACCATCGGCGTGGTTCAGAGTCATCGGGGCCGCCTGCTGGCTGCTGCTCTTTTCCGCTGGCGACCTGAAACGCAACGGTCGATTCAGCAGCGAACAGTTGAAGGCCGCAGCCCTCTTCGGTGTGGCGACCGCCTTCATGAACCTCACCTTTTACCTCGCCATTGACCGACTACACCTCGGCAAAGGTGTCGCTATCGAGTTCATCGGTCCGATTACCGTTGCCGCACTCACCACTCGAACCAAGCGGAACGCTGCTGCTCTCGCCTTCGCCACGATCGGCGTCGTCGTGCTGTCTGGAATCGAGATTGACAACGAACCGCTCGGGCTCGTCTTTATCTTCCTCGCCGCTTTGTGCTGGGGGTTGTACATCATCATCGGTGCTCGAGTAGCCCAGTACAACCGTGGCGTTGCGGGCCTCGGCGTGGGTCTTGCAATCGGAGCATTGGTGCTCACACCATTCGGCATTGCTCAGAGCGGGCCGGCGTGGAGTAATCCGTCGCTCATCGGCCTGTGCTTTTTGATCGGACTGTTCTCTAACGCCGTGGCGTACGGCATCGACCAATTCACATTCCGCCGCATTCCGGTGCGACGTTTTTCGTTGCTGCTTGCGCTACTTCCGGTGACTGCGACGGTGTTTGGTTTCTTCTTCTTGCAGCAGACGCCGTCGTTTGCCGACCTTGTCGGCATTGCACTCGTACTCGGCGGTGTGATGATTCAGCAGCGTGATACGTTGCCGCGCGCCGAACCACTGCGCGACTGAGTACCGCACACCTCGCCACCACACACTGGTACGACACTCGCGCACGAGTGCACATCCCACGCAGCGACATGCTGCGTCGCACGTAGCACGGATGCGACCTGCAGCGACATCGCGCATCATCTCCGTAGACTGTCTGGCAAGCGGGCGAAGGAGAGTTCTACTTCACCATGCGTTCCCCCAAACTGAGACGCTTCATTGGCGTCCTCGTCGTCGCTCTGACGGCGTTTACCGTCTTCCCATTTGCCGCGCCTGCACGCGCCGCCGAAGGTCAGCTGCCAGCCGGCTACCTCATTTATGGTCGCGGCTTTGGGCACGGTCGCGGTCTCAGTCAGTTCGGTTCGTACGGCTGGGCCACCGTGCACGGGTGGTCATGGCAACAGATTCTCGACTTCTATTACGGCGGGGCGACGGGCAACGTTGTAGCACCCATCGACAACCCCAACGACATCATCCGCGTCTGGTTGAGCGCCATGGGCACCTACCAAACCGGCGTCGTCGCTGACGCGCAGAATGCCGTGTTCGTTGAAGATCCCGTTCCAGGCCGCACTTGGACGTCACTCGTCGCGCGTGAGGTGAGCGAGAAGGTGTATCGCGTGTGGGGCTCAACCACCAGGCGCTGCACGCTCCCCAACCAAGACCCGGTCAGTGTGGGTTTCGAACTCATCGGCGATGTCGCCGACGCCGCATCGTTCACCACGCAAGTCGGCTCCGACCCGGCCGCGGCATACAACCAAGTCATCGGGTTGTGCGAACCGAAGTCCGATCGCGCGCACCGCATTCGCTACTACCGCGGCATCATCCGTGCAGTCAACAACTCGCGCAACGAGAACCGCACCATCAACGCCGTGAATATGGAGGCGTACCTGCGCGGCGTCGTGCCGCGAGAATCCCCCGCCGGTTGGGGTGACGCCGTCGGCGGAGCCGGCATGCACGCACTACGTGCGCAAGCAGTGGCTGCACGTAGTTACGCATCCACCGAGAACCGATACGCGGGTCTCGCACACACGTGCGACACGATGGACTGCCAGGTGTACGGCGGTGCCGGCCTGCGCGAAGGGGTAAGCGAGCAGCCCTACAGCCTCGAGGATCCGCGCACCGATCTGGCAATCGCAGAAACGGCAGGCGTAGTCATTCGCGGGCGAAACGGCGCCGTCGTGCGCACCGAATTTTCCTCCAGTAACGGCGGTCGTACCGCCGGTGGCATCTTCACCGCACAGGCCGACCCGGGCGATCTCGCTGCCAACTCGTCGCTCATGGTGTGGACCCGCAACGTGAGCGCTGCCCAAGTGCAGCAGCGATACCCACAAATCGGAACACTGACATCGATCACCACGTCGCATGACGGTCTCGGCGGCGACTGGAACGGTTACACGACCGAAGTCACGATGACCGGCACGAACGGATCGGCGAAAGTGTCTGGTTGGTCGTTCCGCACGACCTTCGGCCTGCCTGCACCGTGGTACGGCGTCACGCCGATTTTCCCTGCCGAGTTTGAATCTGCACCAGTCGGTCGCATCTTGCTCATCGGTGACTCCGTCGGCGCAAGCATCGCGACCGAGTTCGCCAGCATCGTGAGCCCGGCGTACACGAACGTCGATTTTCAGGCCGTACCAAATCGCTGTCTCGTCGGCTCGACGTGCGTGGCACCCGCCGCGGGTCTTCCCGACGCGCCCGCAGTAATCAATTCGCTCACTGCCGAGACTGCGCCAACGGTCGCCCTCCTGCAACTGGGCTACAACGACAACCCAGCGAACTTCGCCCAAGAGATCGACCAGGTCGTCACTGCACTCAATGCGCGTGCGGTGCAACGAATCGTGTTCGTCAATCTCTCCACGCGGCGTGCGTCGGTGGACTACGCCACGTCGAATGCCGCGCTTGCTGCCGCCACACAGCGCTACCCGAACGTGAGCGTGCTTGACTGGAACACCTACAGCTCGAGCCCCGACCGGTCACGATGGTTCAGCGACTCCGTGCACCTCACCAACACGGGTCGCGTGGAGTTTGCTCTGTTCTTGCGCAACCAGCTCGATGAGTTACGCCGAGCCGGGCTGATAACCGTCGGGGCCGGCGGCATCATCCCGATGGCAGTGCCGATGGTGCAGGGCGAACGAGGCGAGCCCGTGAAGGCTCTGCAGGTCGCCCTCAACACAGCACTCGGTCTCAAGAAGAAACAGCGTCTGGCAACCGACGGTGTGTTCGGCAAGGGCACTGCGACTGCGGTGTCGAAATTCGAGGAAGCCTCCGGCTTGCCGATCGACGGCATCGCCGACGAGCAAGTCGTGGCCGCGCTCGGCATCGATCACACCACGTTCACGCTCGCCCGAGGGGCTCGACACTCTTCGGTTGCGTCGATTCAAAAGGCGCTCGCGAACGTGCTTGGCATCAAGATTGCCGCCGACGGCGTGTTCGGCAGCGGCACCGACAAGCAGGTCAAGCGCTTCCAGAAATCGGTCGGGCTGCCTACGACTGGTGTGGTTAATCGCGTGACGTGGATGTCGCTGCTCAGCGCTTCGGCGCAGCGCTGACGCCGTCGAACTGCCGCTGCCACGCCGCGTCGCTGACGAGCGACGGGTAGGCGGCACGGTACTCGCGCTTCAATCGGCCGTAGTTACGAGCCAACGTCCCGAGCACCGAGAATACGTCGCGCCACAGTGCAAAGAACCGTGCACGATCGCGTTCGCAGACGAAACCCTCGGGCAACCTGTCGTGCCGATAGAGAATCCGTTCGTGCCGCAACGCGAGACCGACGGCGCGCGAGTCGATGGGGGCAGTACGCAGTGCTTTGCTGCGCAGTGCAGCCGGAAGCAAGAAGCCACCGAGCAGTGGCAACGACAGAACGAACCCGATTAGTCGCACCGGCTTAGGCAAGGGTTTCGAGATCACGACGGAAGCGTGCTCTGGAGAGAGCGGAGCGGGCTTTTCTTCGGTCACGCGACGCAGTTCGTCGTGCAACGCGGCGTGGTCAACCTCGGCGAGTGCGGCCGGGCCAGCGAGGTACGCACGCATCCCACGAATCATGTATTCCGCACTTGAGTAGCGGAAGCCGAAGAGATTGCGGAAACTGAGGGCCAAAAAGCGCTGACCGAGATGCCACCAGCGATGCCGGTCAAACACCAGGGTGTCGATGGTCGCGAAGTTGCGCATCTCATAGAAGAGACTCGATGGGTTGTTCTTCAAGTGGAAGTCGGCGTGCCACACGATCACGCCGTTCAACGTGACGGTATGTCGACCGGTATGCATGAGCCCGAACGCCACATCGTCGCCGCGCACGAAGACGGGCATCGGGTTGTCGCGAGTGATGCCGATCGGAAACGCCGTGTACCACCAGGCGGAGTACGCAAAACGGCGCTCCTTTGCGTCTTTGACTGCGAGTCGACGGTCACGCAGGTCGTCTTCTTGCCCGAGTGCACGCAGCGGGTACAGCGATCGCCACAGATACTTGCTGCCGGCCTCGAACTGCATCCACTGGCGTTCTTCGCTGAGCATCGCACCGTGCACGCACAACTTCGGGTCGCGCGCATAAGCAAAGAGCGCGATGGTGCGCACGAGCGACTCGGCCTCGAGGTTGATGTCGTCATCCATGAACAGAACGTGCGTCGCCCACCCCTGCGCCCGCAGCCACATAAGACCGCGGGCAAACCCGCCGGCACCGCCCAAGTTGCGATTCGGCACAACGGTGAGATCGTCGCTCGGGGCTTCGTCGAAGTCGACATTGTCGGCGTTGTCGACGACCAGCACACGCACTCTGCCGTGTAGCGAGTCGAGACCACGCACGAGCGACAGCACCTTCTTGACGGTCGGCACGACGTAGGCCTGGCGGTTGAACGTGGTGATGGAGAGCGAGAGTCTCACTTCGTGTGCAGGCTTCGTCTCGGTGAGCCACTCAACGCGTTGCACTCGAGACCCGCTCGCCCCGATGATGCGCACATAGAGCACTCCCCACGTCGAGTGCTGCAGCGAACCAATGGCGATGTCGACTTGTTCGCCGGCAAGTTGCGCGCTCGCAAGCACGGTCTCTCTCCCGCGGGTGACTGCCACCACCTCAGCTCGACCTTGGCCGCTTGCGACCACACGCGCTGTGAGGGAGTCGACGGTGGTGAGTCGGCGCCAGCGTCCAGCATGAAACACGCCGAATGACGTGTCGAAGGTGAGCGCGTCTGCGCCGTGGTTGTTGCGCACGTACAACTCGGGCTCGGCAAAACCGGCATCGGGCACGAGCGAACGCTGCAGCAAGTGATACATGGTCACGTCAGACGCTGCTCATCCGCGAAGGATTCGTTGCTCATCCGAGCGGGTCGGTCACGAACGGGGGAATCGACCGGCCTTGCTCAATCGATGACTTGGCAGTGTCGGCCACGTTCAGCGCCTCGTGAATGGTCACATCCATGTCCAGATAACGGTAGGTGCCGAGGCGGCCGAGGAAGGTGACGCCCTTTTCCTTTCGTGCCAACTGCACGTACTTCAGCAACTGCTCTTTTTCTTGCACCAGGCGCACTGGGTAATACGGCGTGTCGTTTTCTTCGCACAGACGACTGTATTCGCGGTAGATGACCGACTTGTCGTGCGACTCCCACGGCGCAAAGTGCTTGTGTTCGGTGATTCGTGTGTACGGAACCTGCGTATCGCAGTAGTTGACGACCGGACAGCCTTGGTAGTCACCATCCACTACCTCGGGCTTGAAGTCGAGAGTGCGGTATGCCAGTCGCCCGTGCTCAAAGTTGAAGTACGCATCGATCGGGCCGCTCCAGAACGCGTGGTCAAACTCTGCGAGTCGTGCCCGCGGCATTCGCGTGGAAAGATGCACCGTGATTCGCGGATGGTCGAGGATCGCCTCGACGAGCGCGGTGTAACCGTGCTCGGGAATCCCCTGGTGCGGATGGTTGAAGTACGAGTCGTCGTCAGTGAAACGCAGCGGCAGACGAGCGAGAATGCTCGCGGGCAGCTCTTTCGGGTCGACGCCCCACTGCTTGCGGGTATACCCGGCAAAGAACGCTTCGTAGAGCCTGCGACCGACGAGCCGGAGACCTTGCTCTTCGAATGACTTGGGGTCGGTGATGGTCGAGTCGGCCTGCGATGCGACGAATGCCTCGGCTTCAGTCGGCGTGAAGTTCTTGCCGAAGAATGCATTAATGAGACCAAGGTTCATCGGCATCTGGTACGCCTTCTCCCCGACCATTGCCCGCACACGGTGGCGGTATGGCTTGAAGGTCGCGAACCGCTGCACGTATTCCCACACGCGTTCGTGCTGCGTATGAAAGATGTGTGGGCCATAGACGTGCACCATCACTCCGGTGTCGTGGCGAACCGTGTGGCAGTTGCCCGCCACGTGGTCGCGCGACTCAAATACCTCGATGAGGTGACCGGCTTCTGCCAGTTCGCGGGCGACGACGGCGCCTGAAAATCCCGCGCCGACGACGGCTACGCGAAGCGGCACGAGGCCAATTCTACGAGATGTAACTTCGTCAAGCCTTCAGCGAGTCAGTGCAACCACGGCGCACACACGCCGTCAAGATCGCGCACTTGGATGCGATCACGGTTCTCGTACGTCACCTGATTGGTTGGGTCTTTACGCAAGTTGAACGTGCGGAAGGTCATCTCCGTAGTGTCAATTGCAAGGATGCGTCCGATGAGCGAGTCGCCAAGATTGAGCAACAACTTGATGGCCTCAAGTGCCTGGATTGATCCGACGATTCCTGGCAGCACACCGAGCACACCGGCCTCAGCGCAACTCGGGGCCATCTCGGCGGGCGGCGGCTCAGGCACCATGTCGCGGTATGTCGGGCCCTGCAGCGGGTGGAAGACGCTGACCATTCCTTCGAAACGGAAGATCGAACCGTGCACCACGGGGATGCCGAGTTTCACGCTTGCGTCATTGAGCAGGTAGCGCGATGGGAAGTTGTCGGCGCCATCGACGATGACGTCGTAACCCGAGATGATGTCGATGATGTTGCTTGCTGCAAGACGCGTGTCGTACGTGACCACATTGACGTCAGGGTTCAACATCGTCAACGTCTTTTTCGCAGAATCGACTTTCCGCTCACCGACCCGGTCGATGTTGTGCAGAATTTGGCGTTGCAGGTTGCTCTCGTCGACTTCGTCCATGTCGACAATGCCGAGAGTCCCGACACCAGCAGCAGCGAGGTAGAGCGCCGCGGGTGAGCCGAGGCCGCCAGCACCGAGCAGGAGCACCTTGCTCGCCAGCAGTTTCGCCTGTCCGGCGACGCCGACTTCAGGCAGCAGCAAATGGCGCTGGTATCGGTTGCGTTGTTCGCCGCTCAAGGTGACCGGAGTTGACCACGCGCGGCCTTCGTCTTTCCACTTGCCGAATCCGCCAGCCATGCTGAACACGTTCGAATAACCCAATTCGCCGAGCGTCTTTGCAGCGAATGCGCTGCGCACGCCACCGGCGCAATACACGACGACGGGCGCCTGCTTGTCGATGATGCGAGTCTCCACCTGCGCCTCGAGATGGCCACGCGGAATGTGAATCGCGTCGTTCAGTGCACCTTGGTCGTATTCATCTGGCTCGCGCACGTCGAGCACCACTGCCCCGTCGGCGATGTGCTGCTGTGCGGCGGCGGTATCGACTTCAGTGATCTGCGCTTTGGCAGAAGACAGCAAGTCGCGGAAGGTTGCCACGCGTGAAATGCTATCTGCGAGGTCGGGTTTACAACCCAGGGGTCACTCCGTTACAACTCGGGGGTCACCCCGTTACCAGCCGGGCGACGATTGAGTCACACTTCCGGCATCACCCCGCACAGACGTGGCAGCACGGTGTTGATGTCACCCGTCACAAACTCATCGGCGAGTGAGTCCATCTCGGTCGACCCACCGTTCACAATCACAATGCGAGCCCCCGTGGCCTTGGCACGCGGCACACAATTCGCTGCCGGATACACACCAAGCGTGGATCCGACGGCAAGCAGAACGTCGCAATCCTCGCTGGCCCGAAACGCCGCATCAATCACGTCGGGCTCAAGCGACTGCTCGAACAGAATCGTGTCGCTCTTCAAGATGCCGCCGCACAACGAGCATCGCGGGTCAGGATCGCCAGCGACCACGCGCTCGAGCGTCTCGCGCATCGGTCGCGTGTCGCGACACTCCCAGCAGCGCGAGCGATGAATGTTGCCGTGCACTTCGTGGACGAGGTCTGGGTCGATGCCCGATCGCTGGTGTAGACCGTCGACATTCTGTGTCACTACGGCGCGTAATTGACCACGTTCTTGTAGTCGCACGAGCGCTTTGTGGCCATCGTTGGGTTGCGGGTCGTTTTGAATCCACCGCACGCGGTTTTGCCACGAACGGCGGCGGAGTGCGTCGTCAGCCAGATAATGACTGAGCGTCGCCGCACGTTGCGAGTCTGGGTCTTTGGTCCACAGGCCGTTCGGTCCGCGGAAGTCAGGGATTCCCGATGCGGTCGAGATGCCGGCCCCCGTAAGCACTGTGATGCGGTGTGCGGCTGCGAGCAACACCTCTACTCGTGCCACCGAGTTCGTGTCGTCGGTGAACATCGTCATCACAGTGTGCCATCTGGGAAGTGACGTGCACACAACCGAGTATGAGCGAGACACCCACACAATCACCGCCAAAGACCCAGACAGCCACACAAACAGAGACGACAGCCAGTACTGCGACCACTTCTGCTCAGACCCGCGAGCACCACAACTCCACCGTCAGTGTCGTTCCGTGGCGAGACGCCACCGTCGAGTCACTCGGGTTTCCGGTGCACTCCGAGTACATCGAGTGGTTCTGGCTCCCGGTTCTTGGGCCCAGCGCCACGTGGCTGCTGCGGCGCATCAATGCGGGTTTCGAGCAGTACCCAGATGGATATCTGCTCGACGCTCGTTCGACGGCACAAGCCCTCGGCATCGCGGCACGCGATGATGCGGGCACCATCTTTGCGCGCGCACTCTCAAGGTTGCAGTCGTTCGGCATCGCCCACGGCAACTGCAACTCACTCGCCGTGCGTCGCGTGTTACCCCCGGTCGCTCAACGACACCTCAGTCGAATGCCCGCCACGGTGCGCGACGCACACCCGCAGTGGGTTCAGAACCGCACGCTCGCCGCTTGACTACCTTCGTTTCGCTCGTAGTTCTGCCGAGCAGCAAGGAAGTTCACTTCATACGGCATGTCTGCGTGCGGCCGCACAAGATCCGCCGCTCGGGGAAGAAGCCGTTCGTCAACATCGCCCAACAAGAATCGGGCTAGTGACCTCACCGCAGGGAGAGGGTCAACCAGCAATCGTTCGTACGACAGCACGATAAGTGGCGAGTCGAGTGGTTTCACGAAGTCAAGCAGTGCATATTTGCGCCGAACTGCCTCTTCCAGACTCCTAAAGAAATCAAAGCCGGCACACTCTTCCCGTTGCGCCGTGGCGTACACGTCTCTTGACACGAGCAC
>JBMTYA010000016.1:0-15750 GCA_049454015.1 Ilumatobacteraceae bacterium
CTGCAACTGCTCCATTGGCGCGCTCCCCAGCACGCAAACAAGCCAGTCGCACCGCGTCCACGCGGTTCTGCTGACCGGCACCGATGCCCACAGTCGCGCCGTTCTTGGTAAGAACGATGGCGTTGGAGTTCGTTGCAGCACTGACAACCCACGCCAGGGCTGCGTCTCGCAACTCAGCATCGGTGGGTCTGGCTGTGGACACCACTCGCCAACTCGAGACCTCGCCCTTCGGCTCATCGTGTTGTTGTACGAGGACTCCGCCGTCGATGCCTCTCAACGACCAACCCGCCCGAAACGGCGGAATTGCGCGAAGAATTCGGAGGCTCTTCTTGCCTCGAAGCATCTCGAGGGCATCCGACTCAAAATCCGGGGCCACCACCACCTCGGTAAACACCTCGTCAATCTGTGCGGCAGTAGCTCGAGTCACCGGCCGGTTGAGCGCAACAATGCCACCAAATGCGCTGACTGGATCGCATGCGTACGCGCGTCGACATGCGGTCTCGATGTCGCGACCTACCGCCACACCGCACGGGTTTGCGTGCTTCACCACGACCGTCGCAGGCTCACTGAAACGATTCACCAGCGACCACGCGGCATCTGCATCGTTGACGTTGAGGTACGACATTTCCTTTCCACCCAGTTGTTCGACAGAGCTCCACCAACTTGGTTCGCCGACGATGCGATACCGAGCGGCCTGCTGGTGCGGGTTCTCGCCATAACGCAGGCTGCTCTCGTGTTCAAGCGCAAGACTGATGTGTCTCGGCATACCGCCACTGCGGCTGGCCAGCCAGTTCGCAATTTGAGAGTCGTAGTGAGCGGTGAGTGAGAATGCTTCTGCGGCGAGACGACTCCGTGTTGCATCACTCACGCCACCAGTCGACTTCAGTTCGGTGAGCACCGTTTCGTGTTGGTCAGGCCGGGTCACCACGGTGACTCGCGTCGAGTTCTTTGCTGCGGCACGAATGAGTGCGGGGCCACCCACATCAATCAACTCGATACCAGGGTTGGAGGTGAACGGATACAGGCCGACGACCACCATGTCAATCGGCTGAATGTTGTGGCGGGTGAGATCTTCCCTGTGCTCGACCACCTCGAGATCAGCGAGAATGCCGCCATGCACGGCGGGGTGCAACGTCACCACGCGATGGCCCAAGATCGCGGGATAGCCCGTCAGTTCATCGACTGGCGTCACGAATATTCCTGACTCGGTCAGCAACTTCGCAGTGCCGCCGCTTGCGATGACCTCCCAACCAAGCGCCTGAAGCGACCGAGCAAACTCGACGATGCCCGACTTGTCATAGACGCTGAGCAATGCGCGCGGCACGCAGCAAAGTCTGACACAGCCCCACCGATGGCCAGACTCGTACGGAGACGATGGGTGGAGAGTGACGAGGCGCGCTGGATAACGTGGCGCGCTAAACAACGAGGCGCGCAAGATTACGAGGCGTGCTACGTGACGAGGCGTCGAGTAATCGTGCGCACGCTGAGCATGCACGAAAAAGCGGCGAACACCGCAAGTGCCGACACGTTCCACAACGACGACACCGACAGCCGATCAAAGCACGCGTCGCGCACCAACTCGATGCAGTGGTACACCGGGTTCAAATGGCTGACGGTCTGCGCCCAGCCAGGCAGACCGCTGATTGGGAAGTACGTGCCAGACACGAAGAGCAGCGGCGTGATGAGCGCGGACTGGAAGTACGAGAACGAATCAATCACCTTGACGATTCCGGAGATCCACTGCCCGAGAAACGTAAAGCCGAGCGCAGTCAGAAAGCAGACGAATGGAATCGCAATCATCGTCCACGTAGGTGTAAGACCAAATGGGATAGTTACGACAATCGGCACCGAGCCGTACACCGCAGTGCGGGTGGCAATCCACAACGCTTCTCCGACCATGATTTCTGCCGGCGTCGTCGGTGTGGCGAGGATTCCGTCGTACACCTTCTGAAACGTGCGGGCGATGAACGTGTTGTACATTCCGGGAAACACAGAACTGAAGATGACGGCGGTTGCAACGGCGCCAGTTCCGACGAAGATGACGTACTTGACGCCGTCGATCTCGTCGAGAAACGCCCCGACCCCGAGACCGATGCCGAAAAGGAAGATGAGCGGTTCAAGGATGGCGCTGAAGGTGGTGCCACGCCAGTAGCGCTTGAACAAGATGAGCTCCCGCACCCAGATGGCGGGAATCGAACGAGCATCGAACCTAGGCATCGAGTGACTCCCCCGTCAGCAGCACGAATACATCTTCAAGGTTTGTGGCTCGACGCGAATGGCGACCCCACGAGTCGAGCGTGGCAGCGGAAGTGTTCTCCACCCCGAGCACCGACACACTGAGCCCAGCACGACGTGTTCGCAACCCGATTGCAGAAGCCTTGCCAGCAATCTCGTCGAGCGTTTCGGGTGCGCCGACGTACTCAACTGCTTCACTGCCGGCATGCGTACGGCGCAAGCCTTCTGGCGTGCCACGAGCGATGATGCGTCCGTGATTCATGATGGCGATGTCGTCGGCCAGCCGCTCTGCTTCTTCGATGTAGTGCGTGCTCATGACGACCGTGACGCCGCTGCGACGCATCCTGTCGACGACCAGCCAAAGGTCGCTGCGCACCTGTGGATCAAGCCCGACAGTCGGCTCGTCAAGCAGCACGACCTTCGGTGAGTTGACGAAGGCGCGACCGAGCAACAATCGCCGTCGCATTCCTCCCGACAAGTTCGTCACACGTTCATTTGCGCGGTCGGTGAGCTGAGCAGTTTCAAGGGCTGTCGCAATCGCAGCCTTGCGTTCGGCTCGCGGAACCCTGCATAAAGCTGCCCACAATGCGAGGTTGTCTCGGGCAGTCTGCTGGTCGTCCATGTTGTCTTGCTGCGGACACACGCCGAGCACGCGGCGAGCCGCACGCGTGTCGGTCACCACGTCGTGCTCCAATACGGAGATATGTCCGGATGTCGCACGAGTCTGGCCCGTGATCATGCGCATAAGCGTGGTCTTGCCGGCCCCGTTAGGCCCTAGCAGTCCGAGGCAGGTTCCCGGCAATACATCGAGCGAGAGATCGTCGACAGCGACGAATTCTCCGAAGCGTTTCGTGACGCCGCGTATTGAGAGCGCGGGGCGTTGAAGCACCGCGCCAGACTAGTTTCGGAGTCATGAAAATTGGCGTGCAACTCCATCCTCAAGCAACGACACTCAAAGAGATGCGCAGTGCGTGGCGCGCAGTCGATTCGCTCGGCGTCGACAGTCTCTGGACGTGGGACCACTTCTACCCGCTCTACGGCAACCCCGATGCCGAACACTTCGAGTGCTACACGCTGCTCGCAGCGATGGCTGCTGACACAAAGCACGTGACCATCGGGGCACTTGTCACCTGCTACACCTATCGAAATCCGCAACTCCTCGCCGACATGGCGCGAACCATCGACCACATCAGTGAAGGGCGGTTCGTACTCGGTCTCGGCTCTGGCTGGTTCGAGCGCGACTACAAGGAGTACGGTTACGAATTCGGCACTGCACCGGGACGCCTGAAAATCCTCGAGCAAGGGCTCCCGATCATCAAAGAACGCCTGAGCAAGCTCAACCCAGGCCCCGTGAACGGCAAGATTCCACTCATGATCGGCGGCAGCGGCGAAAAAGTCACGCTGCGATTGGTGGCGCAACACGCCGACCAGCTCAACACGTTCGGACCACCCGACAACTTCAAGAAGAAGAACGACATTCTCAACGAGTGGTGTAAGAAAGTTGGGCGTAACCCCAAGGACATCGAGCGCACTGTTGCGGTTCGACCCGAAGAGCTTGACAAGGTTGAAGAGTATGCGGCTGCAGGAGCCGATCACATGATCGTGATGCTCGGTCACCCCTACGACCTCTCGGGAGTCGAGAAGTTCGTCGCGAAGCACCGCTGACCTCAACACACGGCTCGGTGGCAACATGACCAAGCCGCTCCAGCGCTCCGCGTTTGCCCGCCTACAGGCGGCGAATCTTTCCTCAGGTGTCGCCAATGGCGTGGTGATGATCACGGTGCCGTGGTTGGTGCTCGAGCGCACTGACTCCCCTGCTCGTGCCGGACTTCTGGCTGCGCTCGTCAGCATCCCAGGAATCTTCGTCTCGCCGGTCGTCGGGGGCCTCATCGACCGAATTGGGCGACGTGCAGTCTCCGCGCTTTCCGACTTCTTGTCGTGTCTCTCCGTCCTGCTCTTTGTCATCGGTGAGCTCGTCGGACAATTGGGCTTCATCTTGATTGCAACGTTTGCCGTGCTCGGTGCAGTCTTCGACCCAGCCGGCTACACCGCGCGAAAAGCCCTCATCCCCAACGCAGCCGAGTCGTCGGGAATCGCCGTCGACAAGGCAAACGGCCGACACGAGGGTTTCTTTGCCGTCGGATGGATGGTTGGGCCGGCACTCGGTGCTTGGTTCATCGAGTTCGGTGGTCCCACACTCGCATTCGCTGCGACCAGCAGTCTCTTCTTGTTCGCCGCGTTTGCGGTGCGGTCAATGCGCGTTCACGAACAGTTGGGCGCTCACCACGAGAATGACGAGCGATTCGTCGAGGGTCTCCGCAACGGTTGGCGCGTTCTGCGCGGTGACCGTCCACTCTTTGCTTTCACCATCGGCCTCACGCTGATGAGTGGCCTGTACATGCCGATTGACACGGTGATCTACCCAACGCACTTTGAATCAATCGACAATCCCACCGGCCTCGGCGCCGTGCTCTCGGCCATCGCGCTGGGCGTGGTAATCGGCGCCTTCGCGTACGGGCGTCTTGCCAAACGAGTGTCAAGTGCCCTCTTGTTGCGTGTCATTGTGCTCGCTTCAACTACGGCGCTACTGCCGATGGGTTTCTTGCCGAGCACGCCGATCTTCGTCATCTTTGCGTTCCTGACTGGCCTCGCGTGGGGGCCGTTCAATCCCCTGTGGAACAGTGTCGTTCAGCGCCGTATCGAGCCGACATCGCAGGGACGTATCTACGGTCTGCAGATGTCACTGCTTTATGCGGCGCCGCCGCTCGGTCAACTCATCATCGGTTGGAGCATTGAGTCATTCGGCCTTCGCGGCACGTTCATCGTGGTGCTCGCCATCTTTGCGTTGTGCGCCGTGTTGATCACAACGAGACGATCGCTGCAGTCGCTCTAACCGCGCGAAACGACGACCTTGGTCTTCGGTGTTACGCGGCTGCCCAACAGGCGTGGGTGCCGCTCGAAATCCGCTCGGGCAGTCTGATACGCGCCACCGCATCTTCAGTAATCGCCTTCGCGTCGTAAATCATGCAGTGCGACTCGTCGTTGGGCACGTCTGACGTAAACGTGATGAGCCACGCGTCGTCTTCGTCGACTGCTCCCGGTTTTCGGGCGACCACCGTCTCGCTGCCGAACACTCCCTCACCGAACATGAGGGTTTCTTCTTTCCCTGACTGCACGTCGTGCTTGATCAGCCCATCAAAGGTGAACATGCCCTTCGTTGGCACCACTGAATAGACGTATCTATACGGCACTCCGGCACGTTGCTGGTCGATCATCCCGAACTCAGTGATCGTGTCGCTCAGGTATCCCTCATTCACGGCACCGGTCTTCAAGTTCAAGCGCCAGCGATATGGTCGCGATTTCATCGAGTGCAAGTCGAGAAAGCGGAACATCTTTGCATCGATCGTGGCGTCACTTGCGACCCGAGGCGAAGGGTCGTCCTCGAAGTATCCATCGACGACGATCTCATCCCCCTCTTCCCAGGCATTGATCCAATGCAAAACGAATGTCGAGCGGCACTCAAACCACTTGATTTCGTGCGATGCTCCGAACCGAGGAATCACGCCGATGCGCATCGGTAAGTCACGGTGGTAACGAGTGGCGTAGATGCCGCGCTCGATGAGGTCGGCATCCCAAAAGAGTGGGCAGTCGTTGAGAATCGAGTAGTTCGTCGTGAACGTCATATCGTGCGGCAGACGCGCACCGGGCAGATCGATCGGCACGTAGTGCACCAGTTCGCGCCGGCCAGACACCACGCCATAGTGCAAATACGGTGAATCAGTCTGGTAGTTGAAGAACAGCAGCTCCCCCGTCTTCTCGTCCACCTTGGTATGTGCCGACACGCCAGCGTTCGGAAACTTTCCACCCCATGTCTCTTTGCCCAAGTTGTCCAGCGTGCGCGGGTCGAGTCGGTAGAGATCGCCGCACTGGTAAAAACTCGACAACGCCACACCGGCGTGCACCACGATGTCGGTGCTCGAGGAATCCTTCATGCGACCGCGCGCACACTTGCCGTCGCGCAACGACCGGCTTGGCGGTTCGGCAAGGCCGGCCCACAAGGAGTGGCCAGACTCAATCTCGGCTTTCAGCCCGTCGGTTTGTACGAACCTATTTCGATATTCCACCTCGCCGTCGCAGAACGACATCATGTGGATCATTCCGTCGCCGTCGAACGGGTGATAACGGCCGATCGAGTCAAAGAGCGGGTTCTCCGTGTTGCGCAGATAGACGCCGTTTAGTTCACGCGGCACTGCACCATCGACCTGCATCTCACGTGTGGTGTGCTCAGTGATCTGTGGTCGCCACGCACCAGAGCGATACGGGTGCGTGTCGTTCGCTGGGAGATTCGACGTGTAGGTGCGGTGCGCCGTCACGAGACGAGCGTAAACCCGCCGTCAACCACGATGACCTGGCCAGTCATGTGCGGGTTACGCACAATGCCGAGTACGGCCTCGGAACAGTCGCTCGCGTACGCCGAACGCTTGAGCGGCGAAGCTTTCGAGACGAAGTCGTGCATCGCACCCCAGTCCTGCGTCCAGGGGGTCTGCACGAGACCTGGGGCTACCGCGTTGAAGCGAACGGGTCCGTACGACTTCGCGAGCAAGACAGTCATGTGGTTAAGCGCAGCCTTTGTCATTGCGTAGGCCATCGAGCTCCCCACTGGTCGCACGCCAGCGATGGACGTGATGTTCACCACGTTGCCATCGTCGCTCTTTCGCAGGTGTGGAATCGCCGCCTTCGTAAGCCACCAGGTGCCGTACACGTTCACCTTGAACGTCTTGTCGAAGATCTCGTCGGTCAAACCGTCGAGGTCACCGTGCGCAACGAGCGTCGTCCATCCAGCATTGTTGACGAGTATGTCAAGACGCCCAAAAATGTTGATTGTCTCGTCAATGAGACGTTGACCTTGTGCTTTGTCGCTGATGTCAGCCTGAATATACGTACCCTTCGTGGCGAGTGCCGAGGCGACTTTCTTGCCAGCTTCCACCGACGAGGACGAATTCACGACCACGTGAGCTCCGAGTTCGGCGAGTCGCATGGCGGTGGACTCTCCGATACCACTCGAAGATCCAGTGACGATCGCTACCTTGCCGCTGAGTTCACTCATGCGACCGACACTACGCGCGGCGGCGCAACTTGCCGACAGCGAAACGGACAACAAAGAGAGCAACTGCCGCGATGACCACCCACTGCAGGGTGGCGACATACGGTTCGACACGCTCCCACTGATCGCCGAGAATCGCCCCAGCGCCGATCAATGCGGTATTCCAGACCAAACTGCCGAGTGCCGTATAAAGAAGGAACGGGACAATCGACATTCGGCGGAATCCCGCCGGGATCGACACGATCGAGCGAATGAGTGGCACACAGCGCCCGAGCAACACCGCTGCGACTGCGTGCCGATCGAACCACTGCTCTGCTCGCACCAAGTCTGTCGGTTTCACGCCGAACCAACGGCCGAATCGGGTGACGAACATTGCAAGACGATCTGGACCAATCACAGCCGCGATGCCGTAAAGCACGAGGGCGCCGACTACCGCGCCGATCGTCGCGGCGAAGATCATCACGACCACAGACCCATCACCGCGCTGGGCCACAAAACCCGCGAACGGCAGCACGATCTCCGAGGGAATCGGCGGAAAGACGTTCTCCAAGATCACCAACAACGCAACACCGACGGCGCCAAGACGCTCGATGACATTCTGTACCCAGGAAGCCAGGTCGCCGAGCACGGCAACTTACCTTAGTTGCGCGACAGTTCCTTGCGGTTCTTGAACTTCGCGGAGCGGTAGTCCTTGTTCATGAGCGCGATGACATCAAGCGAGATTTCCTTCGGACAGGCCGCGGAGCATTCACCGTGGTTGGTGCACGACCCGAAGTGATCGTCCATCGTGTCGACCATGGCTTCCGCACGCTTGTAACGCTCGGCTTGACCCTGTGGCAACAAGTTGAGATGCGAAATTTTGGCACCGACGAAGAGGTTCGCAGCACCGTTCGGGCACGCCGCGACGCAGGCACCGCAACCGATGCAGGCTGCGGCATCCATCGCGGCATCGGCGACGGGCTTTGGAACCGGAATCAAGTTGGCATCCGGTGCACCGCCGGTAGGAGCGGTGATGAACCCGCCAGCCTCAACGATACGGTCGAACGATGAGCGGTCGACCATCAAGTCTTTGATGATCGGGAACGCGCTCGCACGCCACGGCTCAATCACAATCGTGTCGTTGCTGTTGAACGAACGCATGTGCAACTGACACGTGGTAGTTGCCCTCTGCGGCCCGTGAGCCTGACCGTTGATCATCAAGGAGCACGTGCCACAGATGCCTTCACGACAGTCGTGGTCGAACACGACGGCTTCTTTCCCATCTGCGATAAGACGCTCGTTCAGCACGTCGAGCATCTCCAAGAACGATGCTTCGTCGGTGATCGATTCGATGACGTGTGTCTCGAAGCGGCCGGCGTCGTTCGGCCCAGCCTGCCGCCACACCTTCAGCGTGAGGTTCGTCAACTTGCGGGTCACTTGTAGCTCCTCGTCGCGAGTTGGATGGTCTCAAAGTCGAGATGCTCAGTGTGGAGTTGCGACTTGGAGGCATCGCCCGTCCACTCCCATGCTGAGACATGGCAGAAGTTTGCGTCATCGCGCTGCGCTTCGCCTTCTTCGGTCTGGTACTCGACGCGGAAGTGTCCGCCGCAGCTCTCCTCGCGGGTGAGTGCGTCTTTGCACATCAGCATTCCCAATTGGAAGAAGTCATCGACACGCCCGGCCTTCTCCAGCGTTTGATTGACGCCTTCGTCGGTGCCCGTGACGCGGAGGTCTTTCTTGAATTCCTCGTAGAGCGCCGGAATCTCGCCGATTGCTTTTTCAAGGCCGTTGCGATCGCGCTCCATGCCGCAGTAGTCCCAGATGATCTTGCCGAGTTCGCGGTGGAACCAATCCGGTGAGCGCGTGCCTTTCACATCCACGTAGCGGCGGTAGCGATCGCGAGTCTCGGCTTCGATGCGCTTGAACTCTGGGTGGTCAGTGCCAGGAATTGTCTTGTTCAAGAGCGGCGCAAGCCCGTTGCTGATGGTGTAGGGCAGCACGAAGTAGCCGTCGGCGAGACCCTGCATCAGTGCGCTCGCGCCGAGTCGATTCGCGCCGTGATCGGAGAAGTTCGCCTCGCCTGCCGCGTACAGACCGGGGATCGTCGTCTGCAGTTCGTAATCAACCCACAAGCCACCCATCGTGTAGTGCGTGGCTGGGTAGATACGCATGGGCACGTCGTAGGGGTTCTCGCCGGCGATGCGCTCGTACATCTCAAACAGGTTGCCGTAGCGCTCTTCTACGACGCTGCGACCGAGACGATTGATGGCAGCCGAGAAATCAAGATAGACGCCGTTCTTTAGCGGGCCGACGCCCTGGCCTTTGTCGACGAGTCGCTTCGCGGCGCGCGACGAGATATCGCGCGGAGCCAAGTTGCCGTACGACGGATACAAGCGCTCCAAGTAGTAGTCACGGTCTTCTTCAGGAATCTGGTGTGCAGGGCGCTTTTCGTCAGGGTTCTTCGGCACCCACACACGACCGTCGTTACGCAGCGACTCGCTCATCAGAGTGAGCTTTGACTGCGTTTCATCGGCTTGCGGAATGCACGTCGGGTGGATCTGCGTATAACAGGGGTTGGCAAAGTACGCCCCGCGCCGGTGCGCGCGCCACGCAGCCGTGACGTTGCAGTTCATTGCATTGGTGGAAAGGAAGTAGACGTTGCCGTATCCGCCCGTCGCGAGCACCACTGCGTGCGCGGCGTGGCTCGTGACTTCGCCGGTGAGCAGATCTCGCACCACGATGCCTGCCGCGCGACCGTCAATCACTACGACATCAACCAACTCGCAGCGATTAAAGAGTCGTACGCCGCCGAGGCCAATCTGGCGGGCCAGCTGTTGATACGCACCGAGCAACAGCTGCTGGCCGGTCTGGCCACGGGCGTAGAACGTGCGGCTCACCTGCGCGCCGCCGAACGAACGATTGTCAAGCAGACCGCCGTATTCGCGGGCGAACGGTACGCCCTGGGCGACCATCTGGTCGATGATGTTCACCGAGACCTGCGCGAGGCGGTGCACGTTTGCCTCGCGGGAGCGGAAGTCACCACCTTTGATGGTGTCGGTGAAGAGGCGGTGCACGCTGTCGCCGTCACCGCGGTAATTCTTTGCTGCGTTGATTCCGCCTTGGGCTGCAATCGAATGCGCTCTTCGCGGGGAGTCATGAAAGGTGAAGGCATCGACCTGGTAGCCGAGTTCGGCCAGCGTCGCCGCGGCAGACGCGCCGGCCAGGCCCGTGCCGACGACGATGATCTTGAACTTGCGCTTGTTGTTGGGGTTCACCAACTTGGCATTCGCCTTGAAGTTGTCCCACTTGTCAGCAAGCGGACCAGACGGAATCTTCGAAGCGAGTTTCGTCGCAGTGGGTCGGTCTTGCAGCATCGTCATTTCGTCACCTCTGGTCAGACGCTCACGATTCCGAGAAGAACCGCGATGGGGAATGAAACGTTTCCGATCACGACGATGGCAGCAAAGCCACGCGCAAACGCCACGCGCCAGGCGTTGAATCGCGGATTGTTCCAGCCCAGCGACTGGAAGATGCTCCAAGCCCCGTGGGAGAGATGCAGTCCGAGCAACAAATTGGCGACGATGTAGAAAATCGCCACTGGCCAGCGCTCAAAGCTGCGCACCACGTTGGCGTACACCTCTTCGCGCACGAAAGCGCCGTCGGCGCCGATGGTGTTCACCACACCAAATGTGAGGTCGAGCAGGTGCCACACGACGAAGAGCAGCACCACGATTCCAGAGAGACGCATCGAACGACTGGCGAGCGACGCCTCTTGGTAGTCGCGCGCACTTTGGTAGCGCACCGGTCGTGCCTTGCGATTGAGCACCGTCAACGACCACGCAGCATGCAGGTGCAGAGCGAGCATGCCAATCAGACCGAGACGAAGAATCCACAACACCGACTCCTTCGGTGCCAACGGGTACAGCAACTTCTTCAAGAACTCTGCGTACTCGTTGAGGTCGGCCTCGCCGAAGTACATCTTCAGATTGCCGATCATGTGGAAAAGCACGAAACCCATGAGCGCGATACCCGAGATCGCCATGGCATATTTCTTGCCGACTGCGGTGCCGTACAGATCGAGCAGGAACGGCTTGCGGCGGCGCGCTGCAGTTGCGGTGCCCGAAACAGGCGTTCTGGTTGGTGCTGTGGTGCTCATGACGAGTTCTTGACCGCGTCAGACGCTAGTTCTGTCGTCGGCCATCGCCGAACCCTGAACGGGTGTGGCGGCGTGATGCCCGTCTCACCTGACAAAACGGCGATTCCCCGCCCTCGCCCTGCATTCTCTACACTCATTCGGACCCATAAATCAGGGTTTTGCCTCGCGGCAAGCCCATTCTTAGCAAGGACATACATCTCGTGATCTCGCTCTTGGCATCAGAAGGCGGCTGGCAGGACTTCACCCTCCGGGGTGGCGAATGGCTGGTGTTGGCGCTCTCGGGGGCGGCGTCGCTCCTGGCTCTGGCAGTCGGTTTTTACCTCGTCAAGTCGGTGCTCGCGCAAGACGAAGGCACGGACAAGATGAAGGAGATCGCCTCGGCGATCCAGGTCGGTGCTCTCGCCTACCTCAAGCGTCAATTCCGCACGATCGGCATCATCCTTGTGCCGGTTGCCGTCATCGTGTTCGTCACCTCGGTCGCCATCGAAAAGCCGGACGGCACAGAAGCACTGAGTTTCGTATCGTCTGGTGTCTTCAGGACCATCGCTTTCTTGCTGGGTTGCGTGGCCTCTGGTCTCACCGGTTACATCGGCATGACGCTCGCGACCCGCGGCAACATCCGTACTGCAGCTGCTGCGCGTCGTGGGTCGATGCGTGAGGCACTCGATGTTGCATTCCGAACTGGCGGCGTCGCCGGCATGTTCACCGTGGGTCTCGGTCTTCTCGGCGCCACACTCATCATCGCTCTGTTCCAGAACACCTCGTCGGCAATGCTCGTTGGTTTCGGCTTCGGTGGGTCACTGCTGGCGCTGTTCCTGCGCGTCGGTGGCGGCATCTTTACGAAGGCAGCCGACGTCGGCGCCGACCTCGTCGGCAAGGTCGAGGCGGGCATTCCTGAAGACGACCCGCGCAACCCAGCCGTGATTGCCGACAACGTCGGTGACAACGTGGGCGACTGCGCCGGTATGGCTGCCGACCTCTTCGAGAGCTACGAAGTCACGCTTGTTGCTTCGATCATTCTCGGTGTCGCAGCATTCAATTCCATCGGGCTTAACCCCGCACTCGGTTTGGTGTTCCCGCTCGCTGCCCGCGCCATCGGCGTCGTGGCATCGATTGCTGGAGTCTTTGCAGTTCGCGCAAAGGAAGGCGAGATGAACGCGTTGAAGCCAATCAACCGCGGCTTCCTCACCGCATCGATCATCACGGTGATCGGCACGCTCGCTCTCGCGCTCACCTATGTCGGAAACCCCGCAAAGGGCAGTGCCGGTCATGCTGGAGCCGAAGTCACAATGTCGGGCATCGGCTGGCGCGTCTTCGGCGCTGTGCTTATCGGCCTCATCTTGGCTCAGGTTTTGAGCCGACTGACCGAGTACTTCACGGGCACCGAGTACAGCCCGGTTGAAGAGATCGCAGAGTCTGCAGAAACCGGCCCCGCAACCGTGGTGCTTTCCGGCACCGCCGTGGGTCTTGAGTCATCGGTGTACGCGATCGTTTGCATCGCCGTTTCACTCGGCGCCACGCTGTGGCTCGGTGGCGGCAACGTGCAGTTGTCGCTGTATCTCGTCGCACTGTGCGGCATGGGCATGCTCGCCACCACCGGCGTCATCGTCTCCGAAGACACCTTCGGCCCGGTCGCTGACAATGCCGCGGGCATCGCAGAGATGGCCGGCGAATTCTCCGGCGAGCCACGCAAGATCATGGTGGGCCTCGATGCGGTGGGCAACACCACCAAGGCCGTCACGAAGGGCTTTGCAATCGGTTCGGCGGTCATCGCCGCAGTCGCACTCTTTGCGTCGTACATCGAGACCATCGCCGGAGAACTCGGCTTCGCCAAGGAAGGCATCAAGGGTGACGCGATCTTCACCGACCTGCGCACGCAGATCAACGTCGCCGATGTGAAGACCTTCATCGGTCTCTTGATCGGCGGTTCGATCGCCTTCATGTTCTCGGCGCTCGCGATTCGTGCAGTCGGCCGCTCGGCCGGCGTCGTCGTGCAGGAAGTGCGCAAGCAGTTCAAGGACGGCGGCATCATGGCCGGCACCAAGAAGCCCGACTACGGCCCCGTCATCGACATCTGCACCGCAGCGTCGTTGCGCGAGCTCACCACTCCTGCGCTGCTTGCAGTGTTGACCCCGGTCATCATCGGATTCGGCATCAACTACTTCGCACTCGGCGCGTTCCTCGCGGCGGTCATCCTCACTGGTCAGCTCATGGCCAACTACCTGAGCAACGCCGGTGGCGCATGGGACAACTCCAAGAAGTACATCGAAGACGGCCACCACGGCGGGAAGGGCTCCGACCCGCACAAGGCTGCGGTCATCGGCGACACCGTCGGCGACCCGTTCAAAGACACTGCCGGTCCGGCACTCAACCCGCTCATCAAGGTGATGAACCTCGTGTCGTTGCTCATCTTGCCGGCGGTCATCAACCTGCAGGACAACGACGGTGCTCGCTACGCGATTGCCGGAATCTCGTTGGCCATCCTGTTGGTCTCGATTTACCGCTCCAGCAAGAAGACGACCAGCCTCAAAGCAGCCTGATCGCCGGCGCAAGCCAGCGTTACGCTCCTACGTCGTGCGATACCTGAGCGACGAGTGGATTGCTGCGGTCGCCCACGAGGTTGAGTCTGATGCAGCCGTTACGACGGCTGCATCAGCGCACTCCGTGTCGGTCACGCAGGTCGTCACCGACACGCCGTTCGGCGAGGTGTCATATCACCTGGTGTGCGCCAATGGCAAGGCCCGCTTCGCGAAGGGCTCCGTGCCGAGCGACGTAACGTTCCGTCAGTCCTACGAGACCGCGGTGGCCATTGCATGCGGCGAGCTCAACGCAGCGGAGTCGTTCATCACTGGCAAGGTGCGATTCAGCGGCGACCATCAAAAAGTCATCGACGCACAAGAGTTCTTCGCTGCTCTCGACGCGGTGTTCACCCGCGTGCGAGCTCGAACAATGTTCGACTGACGAGGCTCGACTAACTACGTTCGGCTGACGAGGCTCGACTAGATCAGGCCGAGCGCCCGCACGGCGTCGCGCTCTTCTTTGAGTTCCGCAACTGACGCGTCAATTCGTGCCCGACTGTCGGTATCGATGGGCAGGTCCTTCACGATGCGATAGTCGCCACCCGCGCACGTGCAGGGGAACGATGAGACGAGACCTTCGGGCACGCCGTACGAGCCGTCGCTCGGCACGGCCATGCTCACCCAGTCGCCGGCAGGGGTACCGAGCACCCACGAACGCACGTGGTCAACTGCTGCGTTTGCCGCCGAAGCTGCCGACGACGCACCGCGCGCCTTGATGACGGCAGCACCTCGTTTGGCAACTGTCGGGATGAACGTGTCGTTGATCCAGGCCGCATCGTTAACCAACTGTTTGGCGGGTTTTCCATCGACTTCGCAGTACGACAAGTCGGGGTACTGGGTCGTTGAGTGGTTGCCCCAGACGGTCATCTTCTTCACCGACGAAACCGGCTTGCCGAGTTTTGCCGAGAGCTGCGAGATGGCACGATTGTGGTCGAGGCGCATCATCGCGGTGAACTGCCGCGGATCAATGCCCGAAGCGTGGCTCAGGGCGATGAGCGCGTTGGTGTTGGCAGGGTTGCCGACGACAAGCACTTTCACGTTCTTTTTCGCGCTACGACCGATCGCCTGACCCTGTGGCTTGAAGATGCCACCATTGGCTGAGAGCAAATCCTTGCGCTCCATGCCGTCTTTGCGCGGCATCGCGCCGACGAGCAGCGCAACGTCGGCGTCGCCAAAGGCGACGTTCGGGTCATCGCTCATCACCACATCGGAGAGCAACGGGAACGCGCAATCGTCGAGTTCCATCTTCACACCATTCAGCGCACCGAGCGCCGGAGTGACTTCAAGAAGCTGGAGGATTACCTTCGTGTCCGGTCCGAGCATCGCGCCAGAGGCGATGCGGAAGAGGAGGCTGTAACCGATTTGTCCTGCTGCGCCGGTGACGGCGACTCGTACTGGGTTTGTCACGGGGTGACACGCTAGACGATGCGAGCGAACCGAGTCTCGGGCTAGAGCCGTCCGACCGCCTGCATGATGATGTCGGCATAGAAATTCGCGCCAACAGGCCTGAGATGCGTCTTGTCGGAGTAGAGATACTCCGGGTACTGGCTAGCTATCGAGTACCAGTCGAGCACTTTGACGTTGGCGTAACGATCCGGGAGCGCGTTGATCAGCCGGTTGTTGATGCTCTGGCGGGGTTCGCTTGGTACGTGCACGGTGAGGAAGAGCACGAGCGGTACGTCGGAAAGTGACGTCAT
>JBMTYA010000017.1:0-15688 GCA_049454015.1 Ilumatobacteraceae bacterium
GCGTTGCGTCTGCACCCTTGAACACGTTGGTCCATGCCGTGCCGAGGTCGCCCCAGACGGAGCTCATCTCGGGGATGTTCGGCATCGGCACACCGCCCTTGCCGGCAGCAGCGAACTGCTTCAGCAGAGCGTCGTCGATCTTCGCGGCGGCGTCAGTGTTGGCTGGCGCACGACCGTTCTCCGACGAAAGCTGCGTCTGCGCGCCTGCCGACAGCATGTAGCTGCCGACGAGGTCGCGGGCCTGGCTCTCGACACCGTGGCTCTTGGCGAACTTGGTCACCATGAAGCCCTGCACGCCGAGGAACGGCACTGAATCGCACTTGTTCTTCGGCATCTGGACGATCTTGACCTTCAGACCGCTCTTGTCGAGCGTGTCTTTCTCCCACGGACCGGTCACCCAGAAGGCGGCCTTGCCGGCGAGGAAGGCGTTCTTCGCGATGCCGTAGTCCACCTTCGAGGAGAGCAGACCCGACTTGTTCCACGAGTCCACGTCACCTGCGTTGGCGAGCAATTTGGCATTACCGACGCCGACGTCGTTCGGATTCAGGTTGCCTTTGGCATCCTTACCGAACACGTAGCCGCAGAGGCCAGAGAACAGCGGATAGTTGTGGTACGCGTCGCCACCGGGGATGACGAGACCGAAGTTGCCCGCGGCCTTCTTCTGGAACGCAGTCGCCTGCGACACCATGTCCGCGAAGGACGTTGGCACCTTGGCCACCTTGGTGTTCACGACGAGACCGACGTTCTCAAGTGCCACTGGTGCGCCGTAGAGCACTTTATTGCCCTTGGCGTTGGCATACGAGAACGCGTCAAGCGCGTACGACGGAATCTTTGCGGATGCCGACTTCGAAACGGTCAAAGGAATGACCGAACCGTTAGCGGCGAGTTCGCCGACCCAGTCATGTGCACCGACGATGACGTCTGGTGCAGTTGCCACGTCGACGGTCTTCAAGTCGTCACGAATTTTCCCGAAGTCCTTCTGGACGACGGTGACGGTGACGCCGTTCTTCTTGCCCCACGCGCCGGCCACTTTCTCGACACTGGCCTTGCGGTCAGCATCGGCCCAGATGCGCAGCGAAGCGGCAGCACCCGAGGTGGTGGGCAACGAGAGAGCAGCGAACGCCGCCACGGTGAGTCCCGCGACGAGTTTTGCTACTTGCTTCTTCATTGGTTGTTCTCCCCTTTGTGAACCGAGGAGTTCGGTTCTATCGTCGCAAAGACTAGCCAGAGGTGACGGCGGTCATAAGACCGAGCAAACAGAAAGTAAACGTCGAGTTAGTTACGTGGGTGGTGGCAGGCCACGAACTGCCCGGGTGCCACTTCGCGCAACTGGGGCTCTTCCGCCGCACACTTCTCCGTGGCGACCGGGCAGCGGGTGCGGAAACGGCAACCCGACGGCGGCGCAACCGGTGACGGTGGCTCGCCTTGCAACGGCACCGTGGTGCGCTTGCGCGTCGGGTCGGGAATCGGCACCGAGTTGATGAGCGCACTCGTGTAGTGGTGCGCCGGCTTGGTGTAGATCTTCTCTGGGTCGCCCACCTCGCAGATTTTGCCGAGGTACATCACCATGATGCGGTTACTGACTGCCTTCACCACCGCCAAGTCGTGACTGATGAAGATCATGGTGAGGCCGTAACGGTCCTTCATGTCTTGCAGCAGGTTGAGAATCTGTGCCTGGATGCTCACGTCGAGTGCGCTGACTGGCTCGTCGCAGATCAGCATGCGTGGCTCGAGCGCCAAGCTGCGGGCGATGCTGATGCGCTGGCACTGGCCGCCAGAAAACTCGTACGACCGGCGATTGAGCACGAGCTCGGGGTCGAGGCCGACGTTGTTCAGGAGTTCCCGCACCTTTGCGGCTCGCTCCTCGGCGTTGCCCCGTTCCCAAATCCACAGCGGTTCTTCGACGAGGTCACGCACGGTCATGCGCGGGTCGAGCGACGAAATCGGGTCTTGAAACACCATCTGCATCGCAGTGCGAGCCGAGCGCAACTGCTCTTTGGGGAGTTTCGAAAGATTGGTGCCCTCGAAGATCACGTCACCTGAGTTCGGCGGCGGAAGTTGCAACACGGCTTTGCCGAGCGTGGTCTTGCCGCAACCCGACTCGCCCACCACCGCGAGCGTCTCTCCGCGGCAAACGTCGAAACTGATCTTCGACACTGCGTTCACGACTCGGCCGCCGCCTACTTTGAACTCGACGACGAGGTCGCGCACATCGAGCACCACCTCGTCGTTGTTGCGCATGTGCGCCGTGCCTGAGCCAGCCACTACTGCTTCCTCGCAATCGTGTGCCCGAGCGGATACCAGCAGCGATACATGTGGCCGTTGCCGGCGTCCACGAGGGGTGGATGCTCGTCCTGGCACTTTTGCTGCGCGTACGTGCAACGGGTGACGAACCCACAACCCTTTGGGCGGTCGACCGGGTTGGGCAGGCGACCTTCGATCACCTTGAGGCGTGCCCCGCTCTTCATCTCGATGTTCGGAATCGAGTCAAGAAGTGCCTTGGTGTACGGCATCTTCATGTTGGAGAACAACTCTGCGGTCGTCGCCTGCTCCACCACTTCGCCGGCGTACATCACCGCCACGTAATCAGTGTGATTGGCGACGACACCGAGGTCGTGGGTGATGAGCACCATCGACATCTTGAGGTCACGGCGAAGATCAGAGAGCAATTGCAGAATCTGTGCCTGCACCGTCACATCGAGCGCAGTGGTCGGCTCGTCGGCAAACAGCAGTTTCGGGTTGCAAGAGATTGCAATTGCAATCATCACGCGCTGGCGCATTCCGCCCGACAACTGGTACGGGAATTTCTTCAGCATCGCTTCGGGGTCTGGAATGCGCACGAACGAAAGCAGCTCAGCGCTGCGTGCCATCGCGGCTTTCTTGTCCATGCCCAACCGAACACGTAGGCTCTCGGAGAGTTGCGTGCCGATGCGGCGCACGGGGTTGAGCGCAGTCATCGGATCTTGGAAAATCATCGACATACCGGTGCCGAACTCGTTGCGCACCTGCTCGCGAGGCATTGCCGACAGCTCTTTTCCGTCAAAGATGACCTTGCCCGAGCGCTGCACGTTTGACCCAGAAAGAAGGCCCATCGCAGCACGACACATGACGGTCTTTCCCGAGCCCGACTCACCGACGACGCCGACGCTGGAGCCGGACGGAATCTCGAGGTTCACGCCGCGCACGGCCTCGAGCGAGCCAAAGGGCGTGCCGAACTTGACGTGCAAGTCGGTGATCGACATCATCGAGGTCACAGGCGACCCTCACGACGATCGAGGCCCCCGCGCAGCACGTCACCGACATGGTTGGTGCTGATCACGGTGAATGCAAGTGCGATGATCGGGAAGTACAACGCATGCGGGTTGTACTCAAGGTCGTTGCGACCGCGCGCGAGCATGCCGCCCCACGAAGCACCATCAGGAATGCCGACGCCGAGCAGTGACAGTGATGCTTCGGCGATGATGACAACGCCGACCGCCAAAAAGCCAACTGCGATGAGCGCCGGCAGCACGTTGGGCAAGATGTGGCGGGTGATGATGTCGCGGTCGCGCATACCCATGGAGCGTGCAGCGACCACGAATTCGCGACCCGACCAGGCCAACGTTGCGGCTCGGGCGATGCGTCCGAGAATCGGCACGATCACGATGGTGAGCGAAATGATGAGGGTCGCCAATCGGCGCCACGTCGGCACTGCTTCGTTGATGTCGACGTTGGTGGCGAGCACTGCCACCAACGCAAGTGCCAACACCAAGTTGGGCACGGAGAGCACAACGTTGAACGATGTGTTGATGAATGAGTCGTACTTCCCTCGGTAGTAAGCAGCGGTGATACCAAGTAATGCACCGATCGCACCGCCCAACCCGACGGTGACGACGGCAATGAAAATGGAGAGTCGGGCCCCGTTGATGATGCCGGAGAAGATGTCATAGCCGTTGGAGTCGACGCCAAACCAGTGACCCGGGGTGAACGGACGTGAGTCGATGAAATCACCGTGAATGACCTGGTAGCCGTCCACCGGCAAGAACGACCCGAAGATCGCCAAGAACACCGCCACGCCGAGCCAACCGAAGGCGAAGTAGGTGGGGATGGTGTACTTGCGCTTACGCATTGATGCGACGGTCCCTAGTGCGCGGGTCGACATAACCGGCTGCGACGTCGATGACCACATTGAAGACGACGTAGAAAATCGAGATGAGTCCGACGATCGACTGCAGAGCGATGTACTGGCGGCCGCTGATTGCGGCGAACACCTCGAAACCAATGCCGTATGTTGCGAAAATCGTCTCGACGACGATGGCGCCACCGATGAGCGCACCCATGTTCAATGCCGCAGAGGTGAACAAGGTGACACTCGACGGGCGAAACGCGTGTCGCCAAAGAATGCGGCGGTTCGTCAACCCTTTTGATGTGGCCATGGTGATGTAGTCCTCGCGCAGCGTGGCAATCATGTCGGAGCGCAGGAGTCGCGTGTACGCCGCAATCAGGCCAACACTGAGCGATACCACCGGCATGATCATGTGCTTGAAATGTTCCCAGATGCCGGCTGAGTACGGCTGATAGTCGAGCGTCGGCAACCATTGCAAGCGCACGCCGACAACGAGCACGAGTACGAGTGCGATTGCAAAGTTTGGAATCGATGAGAGGGTGAACAGCGTGTTGCTGATCACTTTGTCGGCACGTTTGCCGACTCGATACGCCGACCACACCCCGAGCGGAATAGCAACCGCAAGCGCAAGAATTTGCGTGTAAATCATCAGCAGGATTGATCGCGGAAACGCGACTGCGAGTCGCGACGACACTTCTTCCGTGCCGCCTGAGTAGTAAATCTTTCCGAAGTCGCCTTGGACGAAGTCGCCCAGCCACTTGAGGTAGTAACCGATTGGCCCGCGATCGAGTCCGATCTCTTTCGTGAGCAGTTCCCGCTCTTCTGGTGAACCAACGGGCAGCAAGATCTCTGCCGGCGAGACGGGCAACAATTGCACCAGCAACGAACACCCGAAGGTGACGCAGAACACCGTGATGAGCAGCTGAGCAAACCGCTGCACCCAGAATGACCCGCGCACGAACTCGACCCTTCCCCTGAAACTGCTATGACCCTAGGCGAAGTACGACTTCGCCCACAAAACGCAACGCGGGTGGCGAGGCGCTAGCCCCGCCACCCGCGCAGTGCGAGTGAATATGAAACTCGGGTTACTTGCCCGTCTTCCACACACCGGTGAAGTCGATACCGAAGTTGGTCATCAACTTGCGGTCGCCACCGTTGACGAGCCCAAGCTCGCCGACACCCTTCACGTTCGTGCGGTACGCGAGGGCGTACTTCTGATACGCGATGGTGGTGAGGTGTGCTTCCTTCTGAAGCTGCTCGGTCGCGCGAGCGTACACACGCTTGCGGGCCGCAGCATTTGCCGTGGCCTTCGCCTGCCAGATCAGCTCTTCACTGACCGGGTCAGAGAACGCCGACAGGTTCAGAATGCCGTAGAGAACAGCAAGCGGCGTACGACGCAAGATGTGCGTCTGGTTGCCACCAGAGGTGTCGCTGATGATAAACGGTGCAATGAAGGCAGTTCCGGTGCCTTCCATCAACAGCAAGGCCATGGCCTGGAACTGTTGTGGGAATGCACGCTGGATGATCTCCGCCGTGGTGAGCGGCAGAAGGTTCATCTTGATACCGGCAGCCGTCATGTACTTCTGAATCTGCGTGGCGTTGGCCAGCGATTCAGTCGAGCCAGCGGTGTACGGGAACGAGAACTCAAGGTCCTTGCCCGTCTCGGCCTTGTACGCAGCAGCAGCATCCTTCGCCTTCTTCAGGTCGTACTGGATGTAGCCCTTCTCGTTGTACATGATGTTGGCTGGTCCGACGATGCTCTTGGCTGGCGACACATAGTTGCGGTTGCGAACCTTGTTGTAGTCAACACGGTCGATTGCATAGGACACGGCCAAGCGTGCGTTCTTGCTGCTGAACGGAGCGATGCGGTGGTTCATCCAGATCGAGGGGTAGTACTCCTCGGGTGACTCGATAACCGTCACGTCCTTGTTCTTCTGCAAGTCACGAATCTGCTTCACTTCGCCGGCGCTGGTGAACATCGCGATGTCGAGCGACTTGCTCTTCAGACCGCTGACGCGGCTCGCGGTTTCCACCAAGAAGGTGAAGGTGATGCCGTCAAGGTACGGCAAACGAGTGCCGTTCGCATCTTCACGCCAGTAGTTCGGGTTCTTCGCCACCACCAGTTCGTTCAACTTGGTCGAGACCAACTTGAACGGTCCGGTGCCGATCGGCGTGGTGGAGCAGCGAGCGCCACCGAGGATCTGGGCCGGGGCGCGTACAAAGAAGCGGCCCGAGGCGTACAGCGTCTCGAGGAAGTCGACCTGCGGACGGAACAGGTTCACCTGCACCGTGTTGGTCGAAACTTTGACGACATCGACGATGTTGGCGGTGAAGCCACCGGCGGTGCCGGGGCTTGGCGCGCGACCGAGCAAGGTCAGCGCACCACGCAGCGCCTGGAGGTTGGTGACAAGAGCGTCACCGTTCACCGGCGTGCCGTCATGGAACTGAACGCCGTCACGAACAGTCATCTTCCATGACTTGAAGTCGGCGCTGTTCTCGACGGATGAGAGCACGTACGGCACAATCTTGCCGTCCGCACGCTGTTCAACCCATGTCTCATAAATAGTGCGGCCTGCCATCAGTGAAGAGTTAGCCAAGTTGTCCGCCATGCAATAGCCCGGGAACGAGTCGAAGATGCCGACTTGCAGGGTTCCGCCTGCCTTCGGTTTCTCCGCGGCGTTCGTTGGCGCCACCTGACTTAGCGATGCGACGAGCGCGATCGCCATCACGGCAGCCACCTTGCGGCGACCACCTCGGAATAGTTGCTTCATTTCTTTCCCCCCCTCGAGGTTGATGAGTTGTGAATAACTCGTAGGTCACGGTACAGGGCAGCTTGCCGAAGTGTCAATTGTCTCAACCGCCCCCTGTTGTTTGACCAACAGTCTCTGTGCGGCCACGCCGACACGGCCAGGCGCCGACCAGACAGCGTCAGGCTCGCGCGCAACCGCACGAGCCTCGCCGATGCGCCTGACGTTAACCCAGGGCGGCTTTAACCAGGGCAGCAATCTGCGAGCCGTCGGCAGCCGAACCCACCTTGGCGCGGACGGCTTTCACCACCAGCCCCATTGCCTTGGGGCCGCTCGCCCCTGCTGCGGCAGCAGCGGCCACTTCGGCGGCGATGATGCTCTGCAGTTCAGCATCACTCATTCGTGCGGGTAAATACTTTTCCAGAATCGCCAGTTCTGCCCGTTCGTGCGCCTCGGCCTCCCCGCGACCGGCGTCTTTATATATGTCTGCGGCCTCGGACCGCTTCTTCGCTTCCGCCTGCAACACCCCAACGACCTGATCGTCGGTGAGGGTCACTGCCTCGTCGCCGGCGACTGCCGCGTTCTTCACTGCTGCAATCGCCATCCGCAGCGTCGATTTTGCGACGTCGTTACCAGCTTTGATCGCAGCAGTGAGATCGTGTTGCAATCGTTCGAGCAAAGACGCCATACATCAATCGTGCCATATCAACCTTGAATGCACCCATCGGTACGCTTTTTCGTATGGCGAACGAAGCGATGGAGCTGTTCTTTGCTCTGCTTGCGATGCTCGCTCTCGTCGGAAGTCTCGCGATTGTCATTGCCCGCGTGAGCGGCGGCTCTGGCGGAAGGCAACTGGTCGCCGGTCTGGCTCCGCTTGCTCTCGCCGTGCCTGCTCTTGTCACGTCGGTGTCGATGGTCGGCAGTCTCTATTTCTCGGAAGTCGTGAACTACCGACCCTGCGTCTTGTGCTGGTACCAACGCATCGCCATGTATGCACTGGCGATTGTGCTCGTCATCGCAGCCCTGCGGCGCGATAAGTCGATATCCGCCTACGCGATGGTGCTTGCCGGTATCGGCGCGGTCATCTCCGCTTACCACTGGTTGCTCGAGCGATGGCCGGCCATCGACACCGGGTCGTGCTCGGCTGATGCCCCATGTTCGGTGCCGTATTTCGAAGTGTTCGGCTTCGTGTCATTGGCCTTCATGGCATTTTGTGCGTTCGTAACCGTGCTCGTGTTTCTCGGTGTTGTATCCCGCGCCGACGCTGCGACAATGGACGCAGCGAAACCCGCCACACTCGCCAAATAATCCCCCAAAGGAGCAGTCATGAACAAGATCACCGCAATCGCCATCGGAGCAGTCGCCGTCTTAGCGGCAATCTTCGGCGTCGTCGCCTTCACCGCAAGCAGCGACCAAGATGCGAGCGTTGAGGGTGCCTCAGAGTTTCAGAACGTCGTCGTGGTGGGCGAAGCGTTGCCCGAATTCGGCGACGCAGCAGTTGATCCCGCCGTCGGCATGACTGCGCCAGTGCTGCAGGGTTTCGGATTCCTCGGCAACGAAGTTACGACGACACCAGGCACCCCGATGCTCGTGGTCTTCCTCGCCCACTGGTGCCCGCACTGCCAGGCAGAAGTACCTGTGCTCGTGCGCTGGAGCCAAAGCGGCCTCGTGCCCGACAATCTCGACGTGATCGCCGTCGCGACCGGCACCGACGAGACGGCACCCAACTATCCGCCGTCGGTATGGCTCGCCAATGAGAAGTGGCCATCGTTGTGGCCCGTGCTCGTTGACACCAAAGACCAAGTGGCTGGCAACTCGTTCGGCTTGTCGGGATATCCGTTTATGACGCTGATCGGTGCTGACGGCAAAGTGCTGTGGCGCAACAGCGGCGAAATCCCAGCTGAAGAATTAACTGACAAGATCAACGCGGCACTCGGGCTGTAGCCCGATCGCCTTCGGCTGCCGCGTCAGCGGCAAGATGCCGCGATAGCCGTCAGTTACTGCGATAGCCGTCAGTTGCTGGCTCATCGGCTTACCTTTGCGCCACCGCCACCGCAACCGCAGGTCGCGTCCGTCCACCACCACGCGTTCGCGCCCCCGACCCTGCAACATCGACACCGGTAGTAGGAATAGGAATCATTCCTATTTCGGGTAGGGTGAGCATCGTGACGAATCGTCGTTGGCCGCTTCAGGTTCTTCGGCCCCTTTTGGCTCGCCGTCTCGCTGCTCTCGCAACGATGGTGGCTCTCGGTTCACTCTCCCTCGCCTGTTCGACCGATGAGTCAATCGATGGCGCCGCAGTCGGTGACACTGATGTCGTGGCGAGCCAATCGACCGCCGCACCCGCTGACACTGCACAAACGACGACTGACTTGCCCGATGTGGTCGTCACCTACTCCGTGCTCGCGGCGCTGGTCCGTGACCTCGTTGACGGCGTCGCCGACGTTGTGACCGTGATTCCCGACGGGCAAGACCCACACACCTTCGAGCCCTCCGCCAAAGACATCGCAATGCTGAACGACGCAGCGCTCGTGGTGGCCAACGGACTCGACCTTGAGGCTGGGCTCGACAACGCGCTTGCCAACGCCGACGAATCCGGAACGAAGGTCTTCTTCGTCACCGACCATGTGACGCTCGCCGACCTCGTCGACGTGAACGACCACGCCGGCCACGATCACGACCACCCCGGTGCCGACTCCACGGTGACCGATGGCCACGACCACAGCAAAGACCCCCACGTGTGGCTGAGCCCCGCAACGATGCGTGAAGCACTTCCCGCGCTCGCTCAAGCAGCAAGCGAGGCGCTCGGCACCGACCTCACCGCCGCCGCATCCCGGCTCGACGCACAGCTCCAAGCGGTGGATGCCGAACTCACCGAGACGTTTGCCGAATTCGACGAATGTGAGCTCGTCACCGGCCACAACGAGCTCGGTTACTTCGCGCAACGGTACGGATGCGAGGTGATTGCTGCCATCCTGCCCAGCGCCGCGACTTCAGCCGAAGAAAGCGCTGGCGCAGTCGAGTTCGTCATCGACGTCATTCGCACCCACGATGTAGCCGTCATCTTCCCGTCACTTGGCAGCAGCGGCGCTGTCGCTGAACGAGTCGCCGACTCCACTGGCGCGCGAATTGTCGAGGTGAACACGCACTTCCTCGGCTCGGCAACGTCGTACGTAACATTCATCACGTCGCTCGGCGACACCATCGCGGCAGGTTTGCGCGGATGACGCAGTTCGCACTGCTCGAGCCGTTGTGGCAGCCCTATGCGGACAACGAATTCCTTCGCAATGCACTGGTGGCGAGCGCACTCGTATCGCTGATTTGTTCGATTGCCGGCACGTACGTCGTGCTGCGCGGGTTGTCGTTCATCGGGGATGCGCTTGCGCACGGCGTGATTCCCGGTATCGCAATCTCATTGCTGTTCGGTATTCCCGGGTTCGTTGGCGCGATTGTCGGAGCCGGAGTGATGATGTGGGGCGTTTCGGCGATTACATCCCGCACGCGCCTCTCCTCGGACACCGCCGTGGGTCTGCTCTTCGTCGGCATGCTTTCGCTCGGTGTCATCATCACGTCGCGCTCGGCATCGTTCGTCGGCGACATCACTCGAATTCTCTTCGGAGAACTGCTCGGCGTCAGCGACAGTGACCTCGTCTGGCAGCTCATCGTGCTCGCCGTAGTCGCAACGATTGCAGTCGTCGGCCATCGACCGTTCGTGTTGATGTCGCTTGACGACGGATTAGCCAGGACTTCTGGGTTCTCCGTGAGATGGTTCCACGGATTGATGCTCGTGATGGTGGCCCTCGCCATCGTCGGGTCGTTCCAGTTGGTAGGCACGCTTCTCGTGCTTGGGTTGCTCATCGCGCCAGCCGCGTCCGGAGCGCTCGTGGCGCGTCGTGTGAGCTCGATGATGGCAGTTGCAGCAGCCTGCGGACTGGCGTCAAGTTACATCGGTCTACTCATCAGTTACCACTTCGACGTCTCGGCCGGAGCAAGCGTCGTCTTCACCGCGGTCTATCTGTTCGTGATGATCGCGGTGCTGACCATCCCCAAGCGTCTGCGTGGTCATCGTGAACTCCCCCACCAGCACGAGCATCGTCACTGAAATGTCACAACATTCGAACACCATCGAAGCCACCGGCCTCAGCGTGGGTTACGGCATCCACACGGTCGTGCGCGACATCGACATGACGTTCACCGCCGGTGACCTGGTCGCACTCATCGGCACGAATGGCTCAGGAAAGTCGACGCTTCTCAAGACGCTTGCTGGCATGTTGTCGCCGATCCGAGGCAAAGTGTCGGTGCTCGGCGCCGATCCAGGAGCACTTCCACAGCGTGTGGCATACCTCCCGCAGCACCCCGTTTCGTCGCACACGTTGCCGCTTCGTGCACGCGACATCGTCGGCATGGGTCGGTACGCGCGGCTCGGCCTGTTCAGACGACCAACCAACCTTGACCACGAGGTCGTCGTTCGTGCGATGCACCGGACTGGTGCCGAGGAGTTCCAAGAGTTGCCACTGCGCGAGCTCTCTGGCGGGCAGCAGCAACGCACGCACCTGGCCCAGGTGCTCGCCCGCGAAGCCGACGTGTTGTTGCTCGACGAACCCACCGCCGGTCTCGACATGTCTGGCAAAACGGCAGTCGCAGAGATCATCGCAGAGGAGCGTGCTCGGGGCACCACCGTCGTGGTCGCCACGCACGACCTGCACGAAGCCGAACAGGCGAGCGCCGTGATGCTGCTCGCGCAACGAGTGGTCTCATTCGGGCCACCGTCGGTCGCCTTGCGCGACGAGTATCTGCGTGAGTGCTTCGGCTTCACGCAGCCGCACTGACGAGCTGGGGCGGGGCGACTTCAGGCGCCCGACTCGTGCGCGAGCAGCCAGCGTTTCATCGCCAGACCGAGGGCATATCCGCCGAGTCCGCCGTTACTTGCCACCACGCGATGACACGGCACGATGATTGGGATCGGATTCGCACCGTTCGCGCTACCGACCGCGCGAACCGCGCGCGGCGAGCGAATCCACTTCGCTTGCTGTGCATACGAAATCGTCTTCCCGTAGGGAATTCGGCGCATGGCCGCCCAGGCACGTTGCTGAAACACTGTTCCGTCGAGATCAAGCGACACGGTGAATTTCGTGCGCTTCCCCGCGAAGTACTCGCGCAATTCTCGCACGGCTCGCTCGGCGTGACGTTCGGCAGGAGGCGTGCCACGCTTCGTGCCGGCACTCGAGACTCGATCGACGGCGACGACACCATCATCACTCGCTGTCACCCGCAACACACCGACTGGGGTTCTCAAGGTGCGGCAGGCGAGCTGACGATTCATGCCGACGCCAATCTCTTCCGCACTGATGATTCGCTTCGGAAACTTGCTCAGCCCGCTGAGGCACTGAGCGTCGCAGCGATTACGGCGCGCACGTCGGGCAGTCGAGGCTGGCCCTGACCCGTACGGTGCAGGTGCACCGCCTCAGCGTGGTACGCGTCGATCGTTGCGCGCACGGACTCCACTCCGTAGACCGTGCCATCGATGATCGGGCCGCGTGTGCGGTTGATGACGGCTTCAACGTCAGAGCCGTTCAGCGTGCGATGCCACTCGAGGGCGTGCGCAAGCGATAGCACTTCGTATCGATTCTCTTCGAGTAGCGCCTTGGTGCGATCGTAAATTTCGCGCAGACGTTGCTCGACGCGCTCGCCCAAGACCGGCGACACTTTCGTGGCCGCCTCGTCGTCGGGCGTGCCGTTACCGCCGCGGCCAGCGCCGCCTGCCGAACCCGCGACGAGCACTTGGTGCGACGCGAGGGTCTCGCCCATTCCCCAACGCGACTCCATCACCAAAGCAAGTCGCGTCGCGTTGTCGAGGTCACCGGTGACACCGTTCGTGCTGTCTCCGTCAAAGAACATTCGCTCGCCGACAAGACTCGCAATCGAAATCTGGATGTCGTTCTCGATCTCCGTCTTCCACTCGAACATCCGCTCCACCACCGGCACGCGCGAGACGAAGCCGCCGACGTCGCCGCGTCGCTCGATGGTCGCCACGTCAATCTGGAAGTCAGCCTTCAAGCGGTAGGCAGCGACCGCATGGCACGCCTCGTGCACGGCGACAGCATGACGCTCGCGATCGATGTACTCGAAGCCGTCGGTGACGCCATATTCCTTCAGGCTCTTGGCTGCCACGATGTCTCGCCATTCGATTACTTCGCGACCGTCGCGGATCGCCGCCATCAGTCCTTCGTTCACGATGTCTTTGATCACGGCACCCGACGCATACGGGCTCGACGTCGCCAGTCGCTCCACGTCTTCGTTCGTCAGCGTGTGGCGCACCTTGTCTAGGTATCCGCGGTAGGTGCGGATGCGGCCCTCGCGCGACGGGTAACCGACGCGGAACTTCCGGTCGATGCGGCCCGGTCGTAGCAATGCTTCATCAAGCGAGTCGGGCAAGTTCGTCGCCATCACATGCAGAATGCGGTACTTCGGCGGGTTCGAAGGCTTCATGCCGAGTGCACGCTTAATGCGGTTGATGAACCCGCGTGGCTTCTTCAACCCTTGCATTGACGCGAGGATCGCATTGAGCGTTCCCAAGTCTCCGCCTCCGCCAGGCACCACGAGGCGATCAGTTTTGGCGCCCACCATCGAATCATGGTGACCGAGCACCACCGACTGGCTGACGGGGCTCAAGTAAGCGAGCGAATCGTATGAAGAGTCGTGACCGAATGAAAGAGGCATTGCCCCGGTGCGAAGACCACCTTGGCCACCAGTCGACAACGCACGACGACCGAGTACGTCTGCCTCGTCGAAGAACGCGACGACTCCGCCGTAACGCAGCGCCAGTTTTCGCAGGCGCCGATACAGCGACTTCACTTTCAGAATGTTCACGCCGATGAACATCGCCTGGAACGCACCCGGTTCGATCAACACGAATGGCTTGCCGGTCTCGCCGGCGAGAGCTTCGGCGATGAGCGTCTTGCCGGTTCCTGGCGGGCCGTACAAGAGGATGCCGCCCGGCACGTAACCACCTTTGGCTTCGATCAAGTCGGGGTCTTCAAGGAGACTCAGCGTCTCTTTCACTCGGGAGACGACCTGGTCTTGTCCCCACACGTCGTCGAACGAGGTCTTGATGTCCTCGGGCATCAGCACCTCGACGCCACCCTTGGAGAGGAACCAGAAGATCGCGACGAACTGACCGATTGCAAGCAACAGATAGGCGACGAACTGCAGGATCGTCGGAACTGCCTGCCAGAGTCGAACGAGCGCCTCCATCCATGCCCGAATCGGTTCGGTGTCGAACGCAGCGGAAAACAGGAATGCGCCGACCACCAGGATCATCGCGAATCGCAGGATGCGGCTGAATCGGTACTGCGTGAACGAAGACAGCCGGTTCCACGGTTTCTTCACGAAGGTTTCAATGCGACCGACGACCGACCAATAACCCGCAAACTTCTCTGCAGCGAGATAGTGCATCTGCCGCAGCACGTCGAGTGATACGAGAGTCAAAATCCAGCCGTACGAGTTGAAGGTCATGCGGACGGCGTCGACGAAACTGACGAGCGGGTTGTCGGCCATCTTCAAGAGCGACAAGAAGAAAAAGATGCCGACTAGGAGCAGCGACACTTTGACTCGGTCGTACATCATCAGCGGACGTCGACACCCATCCTTCGCCTTCTTGATGCCCTGCTTGCGGCGTTTACGTCGTGGCGCACTCGCGGCCAGCATCGAGGATTGGGCATACCCGTTGCCGTTCGCCGAGTGGCCGTTGCCCGTCGAGCCGTTGGCACCTGAACCATTCGGTGTTGGCCACGTCGTCATGGGTTGGTTAGCTCCTCGATTTTCGGTCATGAATTGAGTCGGAAGTCCTTCACGATGCTGTCTATCGTGGCTCTGTTCGCCGTAAAGCACACGACGCTGCAACCAATCACCACGCCGTAGACCTCACCTTTGCTGCGGTCAGCCACGCTTACTTGCACCACTCGCAATGTGCCGCTCTGGGTTTGCAAGTCGTAGACCAGCTTCTCCCCGGGCAGCGCCGAGACTCGTGTGTCGGTCGGGCCCTCGCTCAGCACCGCATAACCCTCGGCCAAGGCCTGTTCCAAGTCGGTGAATGCCACCGTTCTTCCGAGGTAATCAAGGTCGGTCTGTTCGTCCGTCGTCGGTAGACGTCGGATGATGACCCCGCTCACTGCTCCCGAGGGCTCGAGCAACGTGGACTTGCTGCCGCCCGGCGCCCAGAACCCATGCATGGTGAACTCAGGTTGCGTCTGCACCACCTCAGTGCGGTAATCGCCGGGTGCTTTTACATACGCGCCGAGATCGGCGTTGCCGACGTACGTGGAGTCGATTGAGACCTTCCCGCACGCTCCGACCAACGTCGCAGCAACGAGCGCCGCCGCGACTGATGCGACGACGCGACGAGCCATGACCTACAGCGTCCTCGGCGGAGGCGGTGGGCCGAATCGGTTCGCCGACTCGTTGCTCCGCTGACAGAGAAACACGATGTTCACCACGAGCATGGCCAGCGTGACGAGACCCGCGAGCCCGACGAACGCAATCGAGCCACCCGAGACGTTCTCGCCAAAGAAGTCATCGTTTGCGAATGTGCCGTCAGAGAAGTCATTGAAGTCGATCGCTGCATCGATGATGAGCACGACCACAGCAACGATCACTGCTGCAATCGAACCGTAGAGGGCACCGACCCACCAACCAGACCTACCGGTGTCGTGAATACGTCGAACGTGCACGGCCAAACCTGGAAGAAACACGGCGAGGCCGACGATGTTGCCGAAGTTCTCATCGATGGAAGACGCCACCGACTGAGCAAGCACCGTGAACAAAAAGAACCACCAAT
>JBMTYA010000018.1:0-15415 GCA_049454015.1 Ilumatobacteraceae bacterium
TCAACGTGAAAGTCCGACCAAGCGTGAAGAAGATGTGCGAGAAGTGCAAAGTCATCCGCCGTCATGGTCGCGTCATGGTGATCTGCGAGAACCCGCGCCACAAGCAGCGCCAGGGATAAGGACGAACGAACATGGCACGAATTTCCGGCGTTGACATTCCTCGCGAGAAGCGAGTGGCGATCGCCCTCACGTACATCCACGGCATCGGCCGCCCGACCTCGGCCAAGATGTGCGCTGACCTCGGCATCAACCCGAGCGTGCGCGTACGCGACCTCACCGACTCCGACGTCAACAAGATTCGCGTCTACATCGAAAACAACCTGAGCGTCGAGGGCGACCGTCGCCGCGACGTGCAAACCGACATCAAGCGCAAGATCGAAATTGGTTCGTACCAAGGCTCGCGCCACCGCAAGGGACTCCCTGTTCGCGGCCAGCGCACCCACACCAACGCCCGCACCCGCAAGGGCCCGAAGAAGACCGTCGCCAACAAGAAAGTCGCCGTGAGGAAGTAAATGTCAGACGCAGCAGCAACACCAGCACCACGCAAGTCGCGCAAGCGCGAGCGTCGCAACGTCAACACCGGCGTCGTGCACATCAAGAGCACCTTCAACAACACGATCGTCTCGATCACCGACCCGGCAGGCAACGTCATCGCGTGGGCCTCGTCGGGTGGCGTCGGGTTCTCGGGCTCGCGCAAGTCGACTCCGTTCGCAGCCCAGCTCGCGGCAGAGAAGGCCGGTCGCGCCGCCATGGAAATGGGTCTGCGCCGCGCCGAAGTGCTCGTGAAGGGTCCGGGTTCGGGCCGCGACACCGCGCTTCGCTCGATCCAGAACCTTGGCATTGAGGTCACGAGCGTCAAAGACGTGAGCCCAGTGCCGCACAACGGCTGCCGTCAACCAAAGAGGAAGCGTCCGTAATCATGGCTCGTTACACCGGTCCAAAAGTCCGCATTTCCCGCCGTCTCGGCATCAACGTCTTCGAGAACTCAAAGGGCACCAAGGCCCTTGAGCGTCGCCCGTTCCCGCCTGGTGCACATGGTCGCACCCGCCGTCGTTCGAGCGAGGGCGAGTACCTCAACCAGCTGCAGGAAAAGCAGAAGGCGAAGTACATCTACGGCGTGCTCGAGCGTCAATTCCGCAAGATCTATGACGAAGCGGTTCGCCGCTCCGGCCCGACTGGCGAGAACATCCTGCGCCTGCTTGAACTTCGCCTCGACAACGTGGTGTACCGCGCCGGTTGGGCAGCCACACGTCCGCAGGCCCGCCAGTTCGTAAGCCATGGCCTCGTGAAGGTCGACGGCAAGCGCGTGAACATCCCTTCGTACACACTCGGCAAAGGCGAAATCGTGAGCCTCTCCGACAAAGCACTCAACATGATCGTCATCCAGCACAACATCGACACCCTCGGCCGTGCGCCGGTGGCGTGGCTTGACGTGCAGGACGGCGGCAAGGCAGTCGCCGTGCGCGACCTGCCAACTCGCGAACAGATCGACGTTCCCGTCAAAGAACAGCTCATCGTCGAGCTTTACTCGAAGTAACCCCGAACAAACAGCCAGGAGACATCACCATGCTCGTCATTCAGCGCCCCAGCGTCGCAGCAGTCAGCGAAGCCACCGGCAACCGCCAGAAGTTCTCCGTGTCGCCGTTGGAGCCGGGTCTCGGCCACACCATCGGCAACTCGTTGCGCCGCATGCTGCTGTCGTCTATTCCTGGCGCGGCAATCACCTCGGTCAAGTTCGACGAGGCGCTGCATGAGTTCACCACGATCGACGGCGTCGTAGAGGACGTCACCGAGATCATCCTGAACCTGAAGGACGTCGTCGTGAAGAGCGAAGTCGATGACGTCGTCTCAGTTCGCGTCGACGTGAAGGGCCCGAAGGAGCTGAAGGCGAGCGATCTCTCGCTGCCTGCAGGTGTCGACTTCGTGAACGGTGACCAGCACATCGCCACACTGTCGGCCAAGGGCAGCC
Source organism: Ilumatobacteraceae bacterium (assembly GCA_049454015.1). GTDB lineage: Bacteria > Actinomycetota > Acidimicrobiia > Acidimicrobiales > Ilumatobacteraceae > F1-60-MAGs027. The sequence goes on from JBMTYA010000018.1 coordinate 1,970, forward strand.
TCTCGTTCGAGCTCACCATTGAGCGCGGCAAGGGCTACATGGGCAGCGACCGCGACTCTGGTCGTAAGACCATCGGCGTCATCCCGGTCGACGCACTCTTCTCGCCGGTGCGCCGCGTCAGCTTCGAGGTGGAGCCGACCCGCGTCGCCCAGTCGACCAACTACGACAACCTCATCCTCGACATCGAGACCGACGGCTCCATCAGCCCCTCTGAGGCGCTTGCCTCGGCCGGCGCGACGATGCGCAACCTGCTCGAACTCGTCGCCTCGCTCTCTGACCAGCCGGTCGCGCTCGAACTGGGCGAGTCGGTGATGAGCGGCTCGGGATCGCCAGAACTCGACATGCCGATCGAAGATCTCATGCTGTCGCAGCGTCCGTTCAACTGCCTGAAGCGTGCACAGATCAACACCATTGGTGAGCTCGTGTCGCGCTCAGAGGAAGAACTGACCAACTTGCCCAACTTCGGAGCGCAAAGCATCGCTGAAGTGAAGGGCAAGCTCGACGAACGAGGACTCGCGCTTCGCGTCTGACGCGTTGACGCTCACGAAGGAGACGAAACACCATGCCCGAACCACGACGTAGCAAGAGCTTCGGCGGCTCTTCCGGTCACGAACGACTGATGATGGCGAACCTCGCTGCATCGTTGTTCGCCGCTGAGGGCATCGAGACCACCGAGGCAAAGGCCAAGGCGCTTCGTCCGATCGCCGAACGACTCATCACGAAGGCCAAGAAGGCGCAGAACAGCGACGCTGCGAGCCTGCACAAGATCCGCCAAATTCAGGCGTACCTCAATGACAAAGAGATGACGACCAAGCTCGTGAAGAGCCTCGCTCCGCGCTACATGGAGCGCAACGGCGGGTACGTGCGCATCCTCAAGTTGGGCGAGCGCAACGGCGACCGTGCCCCGATGGCGCGCATCGAACTCGTCTAACCGACGACTTAAAGACGGCTGCGTCGAGGCCGTGACATGACGACAGGCAGCCGCAGGGCTCGACTGCTCGTCGCCTACGACGGCAGCAGTTTCCACGGCTTTGCGCTGAATCGCGATGTTCCAACCGTTGCCGGCGCGCTTACTGAGGCACTTGAGAAGATCACCCAGAGCGAGGTTCATCTCGTGGCCGCCGGTCGCACCGATGCCGGCGTGCATGCAAGGGGACAGGTGGTGAGCGTCGACCTGCCGTCGCGCATCAAGATTGAGTCGCTCGGCAAGAAACTCAACGCGTTATGCGGCCCACAAATCGCTATTCGCGATGCACGGTGGGTGTCGGCCACCTTCCACGCCAGATTCTCGGCCATCTGGCGCCACTATCGATACACGATTCTGAATTCGCCGACCCCCGATCCGTTCCTCGCCACGACCGCCTGGCACGTGCACGCACCACTCGACGTACGACCGATGCAACTCGCCGCCGACGCCATCATGGGCGAGCGTGATTTCTCGGCGTTTTGTCGCAAACCCGAGCCGCAGGATGATGACACCCAAATTTCCAATGGGGTCGACAATGCCGACGACTGTGCTGGCGATGAGGACGATGCTGCTGCTGGCAATGCTGTCAGCGACACACGAGCGGCACCAGTCTCGATGAAGCGGTTCGTCATGCAGGCGAGCTGGAAGCGCAACGGTGACGTGGTCACTTTCGAGGTTCGAGCAAATGCGTTCTGTCACCAGATGGTGCGCTCGCTGGTCGGCACATTCGTCGACATCGGTCTTGGCAAGCGACCGCCTTCGGACATGATGGCGCTTATTCGCAGCGGTCGCCGCGCCGACGCATCACAAATCGCCCCGCCGCACGGTCTGTGCTTGTGGGAAGTCGGATACCCCGCGCAGTCGGAGTAAGACGCACTCGACTTGATGCGAATTATCTTTCTCTCCACGTCGGTAGGACCACTCGGGTCGGGCATCGGTGGAGGGGTTGAGCTCACGTTGCGCACACTCGCCCTCGGTCTTGCCGACCGCGGCCATGAGGTGACGGTGGTGGCGCCGCGAGGTTCAGTGCTCGCACTGCCATCCACCGAACGTGTTCGACTGGTCGAAGTCGACGGGGTCTTGCATGTGCCGAGCCAGACCCTGGATCGCTCGTCGGCACTCGTCGTGCCCGAGAACTCGGTCTTGGTGAACATGTGGAAGACCGTCATGCAACTCGCTGCCAGCGAGAGCCACGATGTCGTGCTGAACTTCGCCTACGACACACATCCCTTCTTGCATGCCAGCGAGTGCACGGTGCCGACGGCGCACCTCGTGAGCATGGGATCGCTCAGCGACGAGATGGACCATGCAGTGACATCGGCAGTGCGCGCCATGCCGCAAAGTGTGGCGATGCACAGCCGTGCCCAGGCCGACAGTTTCGGTGCGGAGATCAGCGCTGCCACGACGATCGTGGCGAGCGGAGTGAACCTCGAGGCCTACAACTTCGTGGCCAACCCGACAAGCGACCTCGCGCTCGTCGCGCGAATCTCACGCGAGAAAGGCATCGTCGATGCCTTTGAGGTTGCCGAACAAAGCGGACGGGTTCTGAGAGTGTTCGGTGTGATGGAAGATGAGACGGCGTGGCAGGAAGCTGTGGACCGGTATCCGCGCGCGCGAGTCGATCACCTCGGATTTGTTCCGACGCATCAGCTGCAGTCATCACTCGGCCAGTGCGCCGCACTGATCATGGTGCACCATTGGGTGGAGGCATTCGGCAACGTGGCGATTGAAGCGCTTGCCTGCGGCGTACCTGTCATTACCTATGACCGAGGCGGCCCTGCGGAGATTGTGCGCGACGGCGTGACGGGTTTTGTGGTGCCCGCAGACCGACCGAGTGCGGTGGTGGAGGCAGTCGCAAAAATCGGCTCGATTGACCGGGCGCGTTGCAGGGCTGATGCACAGGAACGCTTCTCGGCGTCCGCCTTTGCTAAGCGAGTGGAGGACTGGCTGCGCCGCCAGGTCGTCTAGGGCCCATCGCGACGGAGTCTGGCCCTCGGGACGGCGCTGGTGTGGGCCAGCGAAAATCGCCGTATCATTCAGTGTTCGAGTTTGCGCTGCTTCCGCGGCGCTCCAGAGTTGTGAGAGGTTCATTCATGCGCACGTATTCGGCCAAGCCCACTGAGGTGCAGCGCGCCTGGCACGTCATCGACGCCGAGGGTCTCGTGCTCGGTCGCATGTGCACCGAGATTGCCACACTGTTGCGCGGCAAGCACAAGCCGTCGTTCACCCCGAGCCTTGACACCGGCGACCATGTCATCGTCATCAACGCCTCCAAGGTTGTGATGACGAGCGGCAAGGCCGACGACAAGATCGTCGCCCGCCACAGCGGTTACCCAGGCGGTATTCGCGTCGAGAAGTACTCGCAGTTCTTGGCGCGCAGCCCGGAGTCGGCGATCCGCCGCACGGTGCACGGCATGCTTCCCAAGGGCCGTCTCGGTCGCGCACAAATCAAGAAACTGCAGGTCTACGCGGGTGCAGAGCATCCGCATGTTGCCCAGCAGCCCCAACCCGTCGACATGAGCCACGCCAAGGCTCGTTAATCGCAGTAACCGGTAGGAGAGGAACACACCATGGCCACCAAGCCACTCACGCAAACCACTGGCCGCCGCAAGAGCGCCGTCTCGCGAGTCCGCCTTCGCGCGGGTTCGGGTCGTGTCACCGTCAACGGTCGCGCCTTTGACGTGTACTTCCCGACTGCCATCCACCGCAACAACGCCACCGAGGCGTTGCGTATTACCGACACAATGAAGACCTACGACATCGATGTCGATATCGCAGGCGGCGGCCCGGCCGGCCAGTCCGGTGCGATGCGCCTCGCCGTTGCCCGTTCGCTTGTCGCTCTCGACCCATCGCACCGCCCGGCCTTGAAGCGTGCGGGTCTGCTGGCTCGTGATGCTCGCCGCAAGGAGAGCAAGAAGTACGGCTTGAAGAAGGCGCGCAAGGCGCCGCAGTACACCAAGCGCTAGTCACACCTCGCGGCACGCTGCTCGTTGCTGGCGTGCTTGAGCACGACGGGCAAAATGGTGACTGACATGTTGCGTTTCGGCACCGACGGTGTGCGCGGCAGAGCCGGCGTAGAGCTCTCTGAGTCTCACATCGCGCGACTGGGTTCGGCCGTTGCAACGGCCTTCCCGGGCTTCGACATGGTCGTCGGTCACGACGGACGCGAGAGCGGTGAGTCGTGGGCCGCGGCGTTTGGTATCGGCGCATCCACCAAACGAGCCAAGGTCGTTCTCGCGGGAGTAGTGCCCACCCCGGCCGTTGCCCACGCAGCAAAACGCCGGCAGTGCATCGGAGTGTCGATCACCGCGTCACACAATCCGTGGCATGACAACGGAGTCAAGGTGTTTGCACCAGGCGGGCGCAAGCTCACCGATGCCGAACAGCGCAACATCGAGCAGCTGTGGCAGGCGTCAGGCGAAGTTTCCCACGCAGACTTGGCGTTACCGCGCGATGCACGTTGCGCCGGCGAGTATGCAGAAAGCCTGACGACCGTGCCGGGCGCCGGCGATCTTCGTGGTTGCAGAGTCGTCTTTGACGCTGCGAACGGGGCGACGAGCCGGGTGATTGCGTCGGTGGCGGAAGCACTGGGTCTCCGCGCTGAGATTCGCAATGCATCGCCAAACGGACGCAATATCAATGACGGGTGCGGTGCCGTGCATCCTGAATCAATCACCGAGCTCTGCGCGGAAGGTCGGCAGATCGGTATCGCGTTCGACGGCGATGGCGACAGAGTCATCGCAGTCGACGAACTCGGAAACGTGGTCGATGGCGACCGCCTGATTGCACTCATGGCACTCGACCTTCGTTCGCGAGGACTGCTCCACCGCGACACCGTCGTAGTCACGAGTATGACCAACCTCGGGTTTCACCAGGCGATGCAGCGACGCGGCGTGAAGGTCGTTACGACGGACGTTGGTGATCGAGCCGTTCTCGTCGCGATGGAGGAGGGAGGCTTCGTGCTCGGTGGCGAGCAGAGCGGTCACATCATCAACTTGCACCATGCGACGACCGGTGACGGAGTGCTCGCCGCCGTTCTGTTGCTCGATATCGTGCGTCGAAGCGGTCAATCTCTTACCGAACTCGCAGCTGCGGTGATGCAGCGAGTGCCGCAACTGTTGCGCAATGTCCGAGTTGCGAACAAGCCCGCCGACGTCGAAGCACTGCTCGGTGCCGAACTCGTGCACGAAAGAAATGCGCTCGGTGCGAACGGACGCATCGTTGTTCGCACGTCAGGCACCGAGCCGGTCGTTCGCATCATGGTGGAAGCAGCATCGACGGAGATTGCCGAGGCGACAGCCGACCGTCTGGAACGACTCATCGTGGCGCGTGCGTGAATCAACTGCCGCGACTGCAATTTCTACCGTTCTGCACCCCTTGTAAATAGGTAGCCTTGTCGTCATGTGCGGCATCATTGCGGTGCTGTCGCGACCCGAAACGCGCAGCGTGCCGACAGCGTCAGCCCTCTTGGCGATGGCTGACGACGTGCTGAAGCAGCTTCCTTCAGATATGACGACGCTGCCTGCCGACGATCAGTTGCGCGCTTGGGCGGCAGCCATGACGGACATCGATGCCGCGTTGCGAGGCGACGCCGGCACCTGGCTGATGGCCGGCAACCGAGAGTTCATCTCAGCTCTCTCATTGCGGCTCGACCAGCTCGACTCGTGGTTGATCTCCGTCGAGTCGATCCTTGAGCGGTCGACTGGCATAGCCGCTACGTCTCTCGAGCGTTCGAGCAACTTGGTGACGGCGCTGCGCGATGCCTCGTGGTCACTGCGCAAGGACCGCATTCGAACGGCACTTGCCGTGGACGGCCTCGCCGGTGCAGGTGCGAGCCGGTCGGCGCTGAGTGCTTACCTCTCCATCCAGCAGGCGTTCTCTGCCCTTGATCGTCTTGAAGTGCGCGGACGTGACTCAGCTGGCGTGCATGTGATGGTCTGGAACCACGGTCTGCGTCGAGATGATGCCCGAGTCGCAGCGCTGCTCGGCGCCAGGCATGACGACAGCCTCTTCACATCTGGTGCAGTGCGCGTCACGCGAAACGCATGGTCGTTCGTCTACAAAGCGGCAGCCGAAATCGGTGAGCTCGGCGACAACACCCGCGCGATGCGCGCAGCGGTGCTGGCCGACGATTTGCTACGTCTCGCGGTGAGTCAGCCCGATGCCCGGGTCGCCGTGCTCGGTCACACGCGCTGGGCAAGCGTCGGCATCATCTCCGAACCCAACGCCCACCCCGTGAACAGCGAAGAGTTGGAGTCGTCCGCCGAGTCGGCCTATCTCGTCGCTGCGCTCAACGGTGACGTCGACAATCACGCCGACTTGCGGGCCCGCTACAACTTGCGCCTCGCCCAGCCGATCACGACGGACGCAAAGGTGATTCCTGCTCTCGTATCGCGCCGAGTAGGCGAGGGTGACTCGCTGTCGGAGGCATTTCGCGAGACGGTTGCGGCCTTCGAAGGCTCCGTCGCGATTGCCGCCGCATCCGCCGAACAGCCCGAAACGTTGTTACTGGCGCTGAAAGGAAGCGGACAGGGCCTTTGCGTCGGTCTTGCTGAGAATCGATTCGTCGTCGCAAGCGAGCCGTACGGCCTCGTCGAAGAAACGCAGCGCTACGTGCGCATGGACGGCGAGTCGCTTGCGCATCCGGATCGCCCGTCGAGCCGCGGACAGGTGATGCTGTTGGATGCCGCGCGTGCGGGCGAGGAAGCCGGCGTCACCCTTCTTGCATACGACGGAACCCCACTCGCACTCGGCAAGCACAATGTGCTCACTGCCGAAGTCACCACGCGCGACATCGACCGCGGCGAGCACCGGCACTTTCTTGCCAAAGAGATCAACGAAGCACCGAGAAGTTTTGCCAAGACGTTGCGCGGCCGCATCTCGCAAGATCACTCGCGACTCGCGGTGAGCCTCGACGAGACTCAATTGCCGTCGCAGATCGTCAACGAGCTCGCCGACGGAACGCTGAAGCGTGTTCGGGTAATCGGCCAGGGCACAGCTGCCATTGCCGGACGTTCGCTTGCCAACCTCCTGCGCCAGCTCACCGACGACCGCATCCGTGTGGACGCCCTGCCGGCCACTGAGTTGTCGGGTTTCGGTCTGCAGCTCGACATGCGCGACACCCTGATCGTCGCCATCAGCCAGAGTGGCACGACTACCGACACCAACCGCACCGTCGACCTCGCCCGCTCACGCGGTGCACGCGTGGTTGCGATCGTCAACCGTCGCGGGAGCGAACTTACCGCCAAGGCTGACGGCGTCATCTACACATCCGACGGCCGTGACGTGGAGATGAGCGTGGCAAGCACGAAGGCGTTCTACGCGCAAGTTGCAGCAGGGGCCCTCGTCGCATGCGCAATCGCCCAAGTGTTGGGTACTGGAACTGCTGATGATCGCAGCAACTTGTTGCAGGCACTGCGCACGTTGCCCGACGCGATGCGTGAAGTGCTACAGCTTCGCGAGCAAGTCGCTGAGGCTGCTCGCACATTCGCGACGTCGCGCCGCTACTGGACCATCGTCGGTAACGGTGCCAACGCGGTTGCAGCCGAAGAAGTACGTATCAAGTTGAGCGAACTCTGCTACAAGTCGATTGCTTGTGACATCACCGAAGACAAAAAGCACATTGACCTCTCATGTGAGCCACTCATCTTCGTGTGCGCTGCCGGCCTCGCGGGGGGCACAGCGGCGGATGTCGCCAAGGAGATTGAGATCTTTAGGGCGCACAAGGCGTTGCCGATCGTCGTCGCAACCCGCGGTGAACAGCGTTTCGGCGCCGCCGCAGCCGTGATCGAGGTGCCCGAGGTCGACTCCCGAGTCGCCTTCGTGCTGTCGGTGATGGTGGGGCACCTCTTTGGCTACGAGGCGGCGATGGCGATCGATTCATTGGCGCGTCCGTTGCGACAGACGCGCGAAGTGGTGGAACACGCCGTCGAGCGCGGCGGCCAAGGCTCAGCCCTTCTCGACAAGGTACACGCCGAGATCGGCGTGCCCGCGAACAGATTCTTCGACTCGCTCGCCACCGGGGTGTACGACGGCAACCTTGAAGTGTCGACGGCCGTCCGCCTCGTCGGCATTCTGCGCACCGCCATGTCGGCCAACCCGCTGCAGGCGTACCAACGCGACTCCGGCAAGATCGCGACGCCTGAGACGCTGCTCGACGACATCACTTCGGCATTGACTCGGGCGATCGATGAGCTCACTCGTCCCGTTGACGCAATCAAGCACCAGGCAAAGACGATCACCGTCGGGATTTCTCGCAGCGAGGAAGGCCTGCTCGACAGGGCGTTGGTGAAGTCGGTGCTCGGCGCGGGCGCGGCCCGCGCACGCCTGCCTTACGGAGTGCTGAAAGTGCTCGCGGGTCTTGACCCCGCCGTCAGTCAAGTGGTCGGCTTCACCCGGTACCGCATCGAGGGCGACCCTTCGTCACCCGACTCGACGATTGCCATCGTCGACCGTGGCGGAATCGCTCGCGATTTGCAATCACGCGTCGACACCACCAATTCGTTGCGCGGCACCAAGCGCCGGGTGGCGATGTCGCAGGAAGTGCTGGTTGCACGGGGGCGACGCGACAATCGCACGGTCATCTTCGTGCCAGAAACCAAGGGTCAAGAGACGACCGGCATCACGCTCCTGCATGTGCTGTTCCACGATCGACTGCCGGCAGGTGTGATGAAGCAGGTGCTCGCCGGTTACGACAATCGTTACGACCGACTCGTCGATGCGGTCACCGAAACAGAGAGCTCGTTCCGTGAAGATCGACTCGGCGAGGTGTCGGTGGCGGATGCACTTATCCTCCCGATCACGGCAACTGCCGACATGTGGCGCACCACCGACAGTGCAGAGTAAGTCGTTGGCGCATGCGGGTTGAAAGCGGTGGCATGGTGAGTGGCAAGTTGACCGGCTTGGGACGCACAGCATGATCGGTTTAGGGATTGACGCGGTAGACATCGACAGGTTCGCGCGTGTGCTCGAACGTTCGCCGCGCTTGGCGGGGAGAGTGTTCACTGATGACGAGCGCGATCTGGCTGAACGTCGTGTCGACTCCGCGGCGGTACTTGCGGCACGCTTTGCCGTGCGCGAAGCGACGATGAAGGCACTCGGTGTCGGGCTCGGAGCTTTTGACTTCCAGGACGTTTCGGTCGCCAACTCGCCAGAGGGGCGACCCGCGCTGCAGGTGAGCGGCCGTGCCGCAGAACTTGCCCGTCAACGGGGAGTCGCGGCGTGGCACGTCTCCATCTCTCACACCGACAACCTCGCGGTTGCGGTCGTCGCCGCCGACTAGGTCACGTCATGTCAAACGCTGGCGGCGGGTCAGAGGCTCGACGCTTTTCGCGTGCCCAAATCGACCTTGCCGCACTGCGCTCGAACGTGCAACAGCTCGCCCGACGCGCCGGTTCGAGCGAACTTTGGGCGGTGGTCAAAGCGAACGCGTACGGCCATGGCGCAGTGGCTTGCGCGCAAGCAGCACTCTCGGCTGGTGCCCGCGGGCTCTGTGTCGCCCTCACCCAAGAAGCCCTCGAACTTCGGGCAGCTTCGATTGATGCGCCGCTCATGGTGTTGAGCGAACAACCGATCGCCGACATTCCCCATCTCGTGCGCAACGACGTGATTTGCGTGGCCTACAACCAGCAGTACATCGACGCGCTCGCCGACGAGTCACAACGCCAGTCGCGTCGCACACGGGTGCACCTCAAAATCGACACTGGCATGCATCGCGTTGGCGCTGCACCTGGCGACGCCGTGACGAGGACTAGGCAGATTGCCTCTTCATCTCATCTGCAAATGCACGGCGTGATGACGCACCTCGCTACTGCCGACGACCCGCAGCATGCTGCGACGGACAGGCAGCTCAACGAGTTTCGTCGGCTGCTCGCCGAGGTGCGCAGTGTGGCCCCAGATCTCGTGCATGTGCACGTTGCGAATTCGGCTGCGACATTGCGCTCACTGATGGATGAGTGCACGATGGTGCGGGCGGGAATCGCAATGTACGGACTCACGCCGGGTGAGGGCGTCGTCGACCAGATGCAGGGATTGCGACCAGTCATGTCGCTTCGTACCCGCGTGTCCCACGTGCAGCGCGTGCGTGCCGGTGAGGGCGTGAGTTACGGCCTGCGCACGGTACTCGACAATGAAACGACGGTGGCGACGCTGCCGCTCGGGTATGCCGACGGCATCGCGCGCCGAGCTTGGGAGTCTGGGGCTTGCGTACTGGTGGGAGGTCGACGTCGCAGAATCTTGGGCGTCATCACGATGGATCAGATGATGGTGGACTGCGGGAATGACGAAGTCATGCTCGGCGACGAGGCGGTCATCTTCGGATCCCAGTCGGGTGAGACGGTGAGCGTCGAGGACTGGGCCGCGGCTCTCGGCACCATAACTTACGAAATTGTGTGTGGCATTTCTGCGCGCGTACCGCGCGACTACATCGGGGCATGACGTGCGACGAACCCGAGGTGTGTGATGCGTGAAGTGAAGTTCGCATCGCACACCGTGGCAGACACGGTGCAGTTTGCCGAGAAGGTCGCGCGGGAGCTGCGACCGCACGACGTGCTGGTGCTGGCCGGTGACCTCGGGGCCGGCAAGACCACATTCACCAAGGCCCTGTGCGCCGCACTCGGTGTCGTCGACACGGTGACCTCGCCGACTTTCACCCTCGTGCACGAGTACCGCGGCACGAAGCTCGTTGTGTGTCACGCCGACCTCTACCGGCTGCAGCGAACCGGTGAATTGTCCGACTTGGGGCTCGATGACGCTCGTCGCGCGGGTGCTGTGCTCGTCGTCGAGTGGGGTGATCTCGTGCTCGATCACTTCGACGATGCCCTCGTCATCACGTTCGCTCACACGAATAGTGCCGGAGCGTCGCCAGACGATCGGGAGATCACCGTCGGCTGGCGCGGGCCGCAGTGGGAGGCGAGATTCGCAAGGATGTTCGGTCGATGATCGTCCTTGGCATCGACACCGCAACCGAGCTCGTCAGCGTTGCACTCGTCGACGGAGCAGAGGTGCTCGCCGCGAGTGAATCGCAGAGCGATCGTCGCCACGCTGAAGACCTCACACCGATGCTGCAGTTCGTCGTACAGAGGGCGGGCATCGAATTCTCGGAGATCGATGCCGTTGCAGTGGACGTTGGGCCGGGACTCTTCACGGGAATGCGAGTCGGCATCGCGGCGGCCCAAGCGCTGGCACAGGTGCTGTCGGTGCCGCTCGTCGGAATTGACTCACTCGAAGTTCTGGCAGCGGGAGTGGGAAGCATCGAGGAGTACGACCTGGTCGTTCCAGTGATTGATACCCGACGACGAGAGGTTGCCTGGGCGCTGCACCGTACGCATGAGGACGGTTCGATTCGTCGTGTCGCACCTCCCCAAGTCGGCACGATGGAGGATCTGCTCGCAACAGTGAGGGAGCGGTCGCAGCCCTGCCTCTTTGTCGGCGCACACGCATTGTCGCAAGAAGAACAGATCCGCACCGACCTTGGTCCGCAGGCGTGGACGGTCGGCTTTGCTGGCTCGGCACCGCGCCATCCTCATGCACGGCAGGTTGCAGCACTCGGCCATGCGCGACTGTTGCGAGGTGCAGAAGACCTGCCCGTCGTACAACCGATGTATCTGCGCGACGCCGATGCCGAGATCAACTGGACGACGCGGGGCACACGATGAGCATCCTTGGTCGTTTACTGCGTTCGACGCGACGTACTGGTGGTCGGGCGGTCCGCGGTGTCGGCTCCGGGGACAATTCCAATGCCGGCGCGATGCTCGTCATCGAACCCATGCGTCGCTCGCATCTTGCGCAAGTGATGGAGATCGAAAAGACCGCGTATCCGAAACCTTGGACGGAAGGCGTCTTCACCGACGAGCTCTCCATGCAGTCACGCGGCTCACGGCACTATCTCGTGGCGACGATCGACGGTCGTGTGGTCGGATACGGCGGAATGATCTACATGGATGACGCTGCACACGTCACCAACGTCGCAGTCGAGGTTTCGATGCGCCGGCGTGGCATCGCAACTGAGTTGATGCTCGACCTCTCGTGGGAAGCGCGTCGAGCCGGTATGAAGTCGCTCACGCTCGAGGTTCGCGAATCGAACGTCTCTGCCCAGTCGCTCTACCGCCGCTTCGGCTTCGTGCCAGTCGGGGTACGAGCGAAGTACTACGAGAACCGCGATAATGCCATCGTCATGTGGTGCACGGACATACAAAGTGACGAGTTCCGCGAACGACTGCAGACGATTGAGGCCGAACGCAATGTCTGATGCGAGACAGAATGCAACAGCTGACGAGTCAACTGTTGTGCTGGGCATCGAGACGAGTTGCGACGAGACGGCCGTGTCGGTGGTGATGGGCGGGGGAGACGTGCTTGCATCGGTGGTGTCGAGCCAGCTCGACGAACATGCACGTTTCGGCGGTGTGGTACCCGAGATCGCAAGTCGAGCGCACCTTGAAGCGCTGCCCAACGTGACTGCCGAAGCACTCGACCAGGCCGGAATCGACTTCGGTCGTGTCGATGCGGTCGCCGCCACCGTCGGCCCTGGTCTCGTCGGCGCACTCCTCGTTGGGGTGTCGGCGGCCAAGGCGACTGCCCTGGCACTCGACGTGCCGTTCATTGGCGTGAACCATCTTGAGGCGCACCTGTATGCGGCGTTGCTCGACGATCCGAACGTGGAGTTTCCGATGCTCTTCGTGCTCGTCTCTGGCGGCCACACGATGTTTGTTGCGATGAACGACCCGCACGACTACCGGGTCGTCGGCCAGACGATCGACGATGCTGCCGGCGAAGCTTTCGACAAGGTCGCGCGCTACCTCGACCTTGGGTTCCCAGGTGGGCCGGCAATCGACAAGGCGGCAACGCGAGGCGACGACAAGGCGATCGATTTTCCGCGGGCGATGCTCAACGAAGGTCTCGATGTTTCGTTCAGCGGGTTGAAGACGGCGGTAATCAACTACGTGCGAGCCCATCCCGACGTTTCAAATGACGATGTCGCGGCTTCTTTCCAACGAGCAGTCGTCGACGTCTTGGTGCACAAGGCGAGGCTTGCTGCCCGCGAGTGCAACGCCCGCACCGTCGCACTCGGGGGAGGCGTTGCTGCAAACACGCTCTTGCGACGGGAGATGCAGCGCGCGGCCGCCGATGACGGCCTTCGCGTGGTGTTGCCTTCGCGGGAGATGTGCACCGACAATGCGGCAATGATTGCGAGTGCCGGCTGGTATCGACTGCGTCGCGGGGAGACGACACCGCTCGACGCTGGGGCGAACCCCAACTTGAAACTCGCAAAAGGCCAGCGATGATCCGTCCACTTGCCTTGCGCGGCACGAACACCGACGGCTCGACTGGGCGTGGCATCGAAGTGTGGCCGCCAGTGGTGTTAGCGCCGATGGCGGGAGTGACGAATGCTCCGTTCCGCAGTCTGTGCCGCAAGTTCGGCCCCGGACTCGTCTATGTGAACGAGATGATCATGGCGGCCGCCCTCGTCTACGGAAACACGC
>JBMTYA010000019.1:0-15278 GCA_049454015.1 Ilumatobacteraceae bacterium
ACGGCGCGTATTGATCGAGAGCAAAGCGTGTGCGACGACCGTGTTCCCAGCCGACTACGAGCCCTGGCTCGATGATTGAGGTGGCGACAACGTCGCCGAAACGCTGTTCGTGTCGACGTGACGTGGCGACGGGCTGTGGTGCGATGATTCCGCGCAACGGTGCGCAAACGCGCGCAAAGAGCGGCAGGAAGTACAGGTCGTGCACGTGGGTAGTGGCGTTGTCCAGCCGAGTCGGCCCGGCTGCAGGCACATCGATGGCCGCCATCAACACCGACATGAGCGACACGTACAGTCGCGGGTCGAGGCCGTACGCGCGTGAGTACGGGCCTGCCTGCAATGCCAAGTTGGGGTGCCAGAGGGAGTTGAGTCGAGACGCAATCGTGTTGCGCACGAGCATGCCGAGGCCTCGCTGGTCGGCACTCGTAGAGAAATCCGCCAAGAGGCACGATGCCATGAGTGAGATCGCGTCGTAGGTGGGGGAGTTGTATTCGGCGATGTCGCCGTCACGCGCGACCTGATTCGCCACACCTTCGAGGAGTTTGGCTGAATTCGTGATGCCAACCGAACCGCCGAGCCACACCTGCATGAGCGCGATGTTGCTGTAGTTCGGGTTGATGCGCGAGGCAGGTTCACTTGTGGCGGCAAGTTGCACTGCGGCACGCAGTCGATCGCACATCTCGTCGCCGAGTACGTGGCCGTAGAGCCGTTCGATGAGTGAGAGGATGACACCAAGAAACTGCCGCCAGTTCGGGTCGTAGTCGCGCCACTCGCGGTCAAGCAGGCGACCGTCCCTGTCGGTGAGCCCTGCATCGGGTTGGGATGCGTGCGTCTTGAAGGTGCCAGCCCAGCGCGGGTCGGCGTCGACGGGGTACTGGTGTTTCAGCACTTCACGCAACGCGCGACGGGCACGCTCAACGCGACCCGATTCGAGGTCAAGCAGCGCGCCGAGAGCCGTTTCGCGCACGAGGTGCAATCCGTAGAGGCGCACCATGCCGCGGTCGTCATCCCAGAGTTGCTGGTGCATTTCGGCAAGAGCTTGGTGTAGTGACGACATCGCGCCGTTCAGCCTCGCCGCTCGCCGAGAATGCGCAGCTCGCGCGGAGGTCGACCTGTCTTGCCGCCGCGGGCGGCATATTGCGTGATGTGTTGCAACGCTTCATAGATATCGTCGGTGAACTTGAGCAAGTCGAGGTCGCGACGTGCGATCATGCCTGCGTCGGCCATCGTCTCCAGTTGCTCTTGCAGCGGCCTCCAGAATGCGCCGCCGCACACGACGACGGGGAAGTCGTGCATCTTGCCCGTCTGGATGAGCGTAAGTGCCTCGAACAGTTCGTCAGCCGTGCCGAAGCCGCCCGGAAAGACCACGAATGCCGACGAATACTTGGTCAGCATGTACTTGCGCGTGAAGAAGTAATGGAAGTCGACTTGCACGTCGAGGTGAGGGTTCGCGGCTTCTTCGAACGGCAACTTGATGGTGCAGCCGATGCTCTTTGCGCCTGCATCGCGCGCCCCACGGTTGGCAGCCTCCATCACGCCAGGGCCTCCACCGGTGATGATCGCAAAGCCGCTTGAGCCGAGGGCGCGTGCCAACTGTCGGGCCTGCTCGTAAGTGGCGGAGTCAGGGGTGACTCGTGCCGAACCGAACACGGTGACTGCGGCGCCGACGAAGTGCAGTCGTCGCATGCCGCGCAGCATCTCGGTGGCAATGCGGTGAAGGATCGCGAGGTTTCGCCATCGACTCCGCGGGTTAGCGAGGAACTCTGCGTCGAACGTGCCAGGTGACGTTTTCACCACCGAGCCAACCTACGGGCTCGTTACGCTCACCAGCATGACAGTCGTGGTGAAGCGCGTCATGCGCGGGGTGCTCGCAGCCACTGTGCTGCTGGCAGCCTGCGGTGGCAACGAATCTGGTTCATCTGGTGAAAACGACGCTGCAGGCGAGGCCGTGGTGTGCCCAGCGGCTGACCCAGCCGATATCGCAACCGGTATCACGCAAGAACGAGCCGAGTTGCTGCTTGGATTCAGCGAGGCCGACGCTCAACGATGCGCCGACGAACTGGGGTGGGCGTTTCGGGTGGGTCGGCGTGACGGGGAGTCGTTCGCTCTCACGATGGATTACTCCACGCAGCGAGTGACCGTCGAAGTCGACGACGACATCGTCACTGCCATTGTCGTCGGCTGACCAGAGGTCGTCGTTTACTCGGGGCCTCGGTCAGTCAGTTCAACGTGTAACGCGCCCGCAGCGCAGATTCGATGTCGAGTTTCGTGGGGTTGACCCGCCACTCGAATGTCCAGTGCGACACGCCATGGCGCACCGACATGGCGTAGCTGTGGAAGTGCACGCCGTGAACGAACCCGAGTGTGTCGATCATCAGTTTGGCCGCCGATTCTGGGTGACAGCCCTCGCCACTGCGCAAGATGGTGCGATTGGAGAACTCTTCGCCGAGGGCGAACGGTGCGGCGTATCCCATGCGGTCGAGAGTGCGGATCTGCGACTCGTGGTACGGCGCATCGCGGAAGTGGTCGCCTTGCGTCTCGATCTGCAGTCGCAAGTCGTCACGCCACGCAAACTGCACGAAGGGTGGGTTGTCGGTCTCTTCCCCGACGCCGCGCACTGCCTCGTTGGCGAGGAGGGTCACGAACCAGTGCCCGTCGCGGATGTAGTTGGCAAGTCGTGCCTGCACTCGCTTGCAGCGCAGCCACCCCGGACGTATATCTTCAGGAGTCATCAGGCTGCGACTTCCTGCGCGACGAAATCGGCAATCTTGCGCAACTGGCGCAGACGAAGGTTGACACTGTCGCCCGAGGTGGGTGCGTCAGCCCGAAGAGTGAAAGCTACGCAAATCGGCGTGCCGACCTCGCATTCGGGGTTCTCGATTTCCAAGTCGGCTGGCAGCTTCTCCTGCACCTCGTCGATGAAGTCGGTGAAATCCTTGACGGGGTGCACGTTGGTGATCACCGCAAGCACCTCGCCATTTCCGCGCTCGTCGAACCACGTGGCAAACGTTTCATACTCACGGGTGGCGAACTCCACGACGTTGTCTTCGTGGAGACCAAGTTCATCGCCGCCCGGCCAACCTTCGGAGGCGTCACCTCGTTTGTGACAGCCAAAGACTCGCTCGGCACTCCGGATGAGGTCTGCAAATCGAGGATCTTTCATGAGGCAAACACCTCCCGTATGGCGTGACCGAATCGAGTGACGAGTCGCTCTAATTGTGGGTTCGCCACGGCATGGGCTGCAAAGCACTTGTGGAGTTCTTCGTAGTTCCACTGTTGGTCGCCATGACCGGCGTTGAAATTTTTAAAGATCACTTCCAGCGTTTCGCCAGCACGCACCTGTACCAGCGTGCTCTCGATGTTGTGCACCTTGTCGGCAAGCGACACCAGCAGAGATGGATCGGTTGCGGGCTTAGCGGCAAGGCTTGCGTGATAATCGGCTTTGCGCTCTCGCCACGTGGCTTTTGACCGCTCGCCACCTGGTTCACCGTCGCTGGTGCCCTCGACGATGTTCGTAATGAAGCGAGCCGAGTTGCTGGAGACCCCTCCTGCAATGAGCTCGGTCGTCAACCACTCGGCAGGCACGTTCCTATCTTCAAGCACGTCGTGTAAGAGGGCAGCAGCAGCTTGGTCTTCCGATCCGCCGTTTTCGATGACGAGCGACGACACGGCCAGCAAGTGGGAGAGGTAGGGGATGTCGCCGCCTTTGCGGGCGATGTCGGCGAACTCGCGAGAGGCGATCTGATAGGCGGTGTTCATTGCGGCCCCAGGCGCCCAGCGCGGTTTCGGCTTTTCGTTCACCTGTACCGAGTGTGCCACGAGGGTGTTACGCACGAGCCACCGAACGCTGTGCAGCGCGTTGTGAATTCGGCGTAACACCCTCGTACGCATTGTCACTCGAAAAACCGTTCACCCGACAAATCGACGGGACGTGCTGCGGGGACAGCGGTGATCGAGGTGCCGCCGAGTGGTCCGCTGCCTGCAGGTGCGGTGCTGCACTTCATCGCGAGATACTCCTTGTCGAAGGGGAGCTCGCGGTCCCATACGACGAGAAAATCTTCAGCGTCATTGAAGTAGAACGCTGCCACTTGCCAGTGACAGCGCCCACCGTGTGGGGCCCCTGATGCGCCCTCGTTGTCACTTGGAGCAATTCGGATTCCTGCCTTGTCGAACAATCCGACGAGCGACCCGAGCGTCCAGCCCGGGTAGTTGCGTGCAAGAAACTGCTGTGTGAAGCCCTTGCTCATTGGAATCCAGTGGGTGTAGTGCAGCACCTTGTCGACGTGAGCCCGGGTGAGTTGCCAGAGATACTGGCTCGGGTCAACGCCGTCGTTCGGTGTCAGGTTGTTGGGGGTATCGCGTGTTGCCATGATGTCTCCTCATCGCACCCGGCGTTACCACCGACTCGAAGTCGGTTGGTGACCTTCAACGGGCCGGGCCCCTCAGGTCGTCTGGATGAAGTGACGTCGTTTCCGACGCCGTGGCAATCGTGCCACAGGGGTGTTACGCACAATGGCGGTGGAGGTGTGACGTGGTCGTCACCGGCAAGCATGCGGCTACCTAGTGCGATCAGTTGGCACACTCCGTGTTGCCCCGTGCGTAAGGTGATGACTCGGGGCCAGCACCCGTCTCACATCCTGGAGTATCAGTGACCCTGCATCATCTCACGAAGTCCGACTTCAAACTGGGCTGTGACTGCCCGTTCAAGTTGAAGTACAAGAAGGCCGGATACCCGAACAACCTCAAAAACAACGAGATGCTCGAGTTCTTCGCTGAGGCGGGCTTCATGGTCGAAGCCATTGCCCACGCCGTGATGGAGGCCAACCCGGCAGTGGAATTCGAAAAGACCCTCACGGCTGGCCGATACATGGCTCGTCTCGACGGATTCGAACAGTTCGCCGATCGCATCGTGCTGACGGAAATCAAAGCCAAGAGCGTCGAGAGCGCCAACCCTGAACAGTTCTTCAAGAAGCGCACCCGCGAAGTGAACGGTGACTGGCTGGAATACATGCTCGATATCACCTTTCAGGTGATGGTTGCGGAAGCGTGCTACCCGGGTCTCACCGTGGTGCCGCGCTTATGCATGGTGAACAAGAACAAGCCGTGCAGCATCGAAGCGGTCTACGCCAAAATCGACCTACTGGAAGACAGCAAGGATCGCGATCGCAGCCTCCCGCGCGCGATCTACACCGGCGACAAAGCTGCGTTGCGCGCCGACCACTTCCTGGAGTTCATCGACGTTCGCGAGTGCGTCGACTTGCTGATGCCCGAGGTCAAGGCGAAGGCGGCCGAGTTGCTCGACTTCCTCGACGGCAGACGGCCCGACATCACCCCGCAGATTGGGCTCTCGCCGTGCAAGACGTGTGAATACCGCGATGCTGTGAAACCAGCGAGTGGAAACGGCACTGCGACTGACATCGGCAAGAGTGCAAACCTCAACGACAGTCGTGACGGCTTCGCAGAGTGTTGGGGGCCCACGCCGCCTCGCGGCCAGAGCGTGCTCGACATGTATCGCGCCGGCAACGGCAGCAATGAGTTGAAGGCCGAAGTCGCACGTCGTGTTGCCGAGCGAAACTTGGCGCTCGTCGATGTTCCGCTCGAGCTACTCGCGGGCGGCGGGTCATACGGCCCAACCCGACGCAACCAGCGACAAGCCGCAGTTACCGGAAGCGAAGTCATCGGAGACGGTCTCGGCGCCGCCCTGAAAGGGTTGGAATACCCGCTTCATTTCATCGACTTCGAGGCATCACGCATCCCGGTGCCGTATCGACCTGGCATGAAGCCCTACGAAGTGGTGGCGTTCCAGTTCAGTTGCCACACGCTCGAGTCGCCGACGTCTGATCGTCTCGTGCATAAGGCTTGGCTTAACTTGCGCGACGTCTACCCGAACGAAGAATTTCTCCGCGAGCTACGTGCGGCGATCGGGGAGAAGGGCACCGTGTTCACCTGGAGCGGCTACG
This sequence comes from Ilumatobacteraceae bacterium, assembly GCA_049454015.1. Taxonomy (GTDB): domain Bacteria; phylum Actinomycetota; class Acidimicrobiia; order Acidimicrobiales; family Ilumatobacteraceae; genus F1-60-MAGs027. The sequence goes on from JBMTYA010000019.1 coordinate 5,958, forward strand.
AGCTCACCACATTGCGCCACGTGCGGCGCCAGTTGCGCGAGCGCGACTTGATGACGCCTGAGTTGGCCTCGTGGCTGACTGGTCTCATCGGCCCCGCACCCGCAGTCGGCGAGGAAGACAAGACGGTCGGACGACGAGTGGTCGACCTGCTCAAAATCTCCCAGGCTCACTACGCGCACCCGCTCATGCGCGGCAGCCACAGCATCAAGAAGGTGCTGGATGCGATGTGGTCGGATGCGCCGCACCTGTGGAATGACCCGTGGTTCGCCGAGTACTACCGCACGACGAGCGATGGGCGTGTGCTCGACCCGTATTCGACCCTTGCCAAGCCGCCACTCAACATCGATCTCGGCGAAACCGACGAGTCAGACGACGACGCCGTCACCGACGGTGTCGGTGCGATGCGGGCGTACCAAGACATGCTCTACGGCGAGCACAAGAACGATCTCTCGATGCGCGACAAGATGCGCGACAGCCTGCTGCGCTACTGCGGCCTCGACACGGCCGCCATGGTCATCATCTGGAAGCACTGGTGCATGTCACACCCTGATACCAAACTTACGTAACCGTCTCAAGCCCTACTCTCAAAGGAGAACTCATGGAAGTCATCGTCGCCGTCGCCGGCCTCATCGTGATAGCGCTCATCGCTGCAGTGGCGCTCAAGCGCAAACCCACACCAGTCGTTGAGCAGGCACCTGCAGTGGCCCCACAGCCCACCCTTACTGCAGCCGAGATTCGCGAGGTAATCCGAGAGATACATGGCGAGACACTTCGAGACCTTGCTGAACAGGCCAAAGACGACCGAGAAGACGCCATCAATACCGCAGCCCGCCAAGTGGGCGACGCAATTGACCACACGAAAAAACAGATTGATGAAAAGGTCGAACGTCTCGAGAAAGAAATCCGACAGCTTCGCGAGATCAACACAGAGAAGTTCGGGAGCGTTGACTCTGCGGTGGCTGGGCTCGCACAACAGACCCAGGCGCTGAACAAAGTCTTGTCCAGTGCACAAGGTCGCGGCAGTTGGGGAGAGAAGATGCTTGAGGACATCCTCATGCAGTCGGGTTTCCAGCGCGGCATCAACTATGAGATGCAAGAAAAACTTGGTGACGGCGGAAAACCCGACTACACGTTCTTTCTCCCGCCCGACCGAGTGCTGTATCTCGACTCAAAGTTCCCGATGGAGAACTACCTCAAGTACTTTGAGGCGCAAGACGACAATTCGCGCAAGATCATGAAGGACGCGTTCATCAAGAACGTGGAAGAACGAGTGAAAGAGCTCGAAAAGCGCGACTATGTGCAACAGTCCGGCGCCAATGCCATTGACTACGTGTTGCTCTTTATCCCTAACGAAGGAGTATTGAGCTTCATCCAGCAGCACAAGCCCAGCCTCGTCGACGACGCCGTTGCGAAGCGCGTGGTGCTGTGTTCGCCGCTCACGTTGTATGCATTCCTCGGTGTCGTGCGCCAGGCCACGGCGAGTTTCGCGATGGAACAGAACGCCAACGAAGTGTTGCGCCTACTCACGAGCTTCGGCAAAGCGTGGGGCAACTACGTAAAGAATCTCAAAGACATCGCCCGTCACTTCGAGTCCATGCAGAAGAAACTCAAGGCCGTCACCACCGGACGAGTGTTTTCGATGGTTAACAAGCCGCTTCGTGAGATCGAAGAGCTTGCGCAGAATCGTGGTATCTCGTCTGACAATTCCGCGCTCAAAGAGCTCGATGCTGCACTTGCCGAAGCAGACAGTGCTGAGGGTGACACTGACGAAGAATGAATCGCGGGCTTAGGCGCGCGATCTCATCTGCACGTAGACCATCTGGATGTTGCTCAGCGCATCCCGCATGGTCGGGGTGTCATCGCCGAGGCGGTCGCCCAGCCGTTCAACGAGGGCCGTCAGTGCGTCGATGGCGAGCGATGCGTCATCGAGTTTCGGCGGCACCGACGAGAGGTGAATCGCCGCCAACTCATAGAGCCCCATTAAGTGGTTGACCACCACCACTTGTGCGGGCGTATCGGCGATACGTCGCCGTGCATCTTCGAGCGCTGCTTGTGCCTCCGACAGGGCAGTGGAGTCATCGGTGCCGAAGGAGTCGTTGTCGCTCATCGCCGCTACGCTATTAGAGGCGTCGTCACCGCTTCGGTGGTCGACTCCAGGCAAAGTGATCGGCCGCGCAAGCAGCCCTTCCACCTCGCCACGACATTCCAACGGAAGTTCGCAACGAACCTCTCGTCGGTGAGTGAGCGCGGGTCGAGCCTCAGCGATGCAGTGCATCGCGTCTCGCCCGCACGCGCACCAGCGGCGGATCGCAGCGAACCTCCGGCAACATTCCGTCTATATAGGAGGCAACGCCGCTTGAACAGCAGTGAGCAGTCATAGCACCGCCGACCAATGAACCGCGGTACAACGACCGCATTCGGGTTCCCCGAGTACGCCTCGTTGACGCCGATGGTTCCCAAGTCGGGATCGTGCCCATCGAAGATGCGCTCGCAAGAGCGCGCGCCGCAGAACTCGACCTCGTCGAAGTGGCGGCACAGGCCGATCCACCGGTGTGCCGAATCATGGACTACGGGAAGTTCCGATACGAGGAAGCCCAGCGTCTGAAGGAGTCTCGCAAGAAGACGGTCATCATCACGACGAAAGAAGTGAAGTTCCGACCGAAGATCGGCAAAGGCGACTTCGATACAAAGGTTCGGCACATGCTTGAGTTCCTCGAAGAGGGACACAAAGTAAAGGTGTCGCTGCAGTTCCGAGGCCGTGAAATGGCCCACCCGGAACTCGGCAAGAAGGTGCTCGACGAAGTGCTCGAGCAACTCGGACCAATCGCCAAGGTCGACACCGAGCCTCGACTCGACGGACGCAACATGACGATGGTGCTCTCGCCAGACAAGAAGGCTGCTGCCAACTCCAAGAAGCCAGCCGCCAAGCCAGCAGTCGCCACGCCGAACAATTCGAATCCCGACACGAAGACAGCCTGAACAACAACAAGACAGGAGACAGCAATGCCGAAGATGAAGACATCAAAGACCGCAAAGAAGCGCTTCCGCAAGACCGGGAAGGGCAAGTTGCGCCGTCAGCAGGCGATGCGCCAGCACCTGTTCGAGAACAAGCCGTCTACGCGCACCCGTCGCCTCGACGGCACCGTCGACGTGCATTCGGGCGACGCCCGCAAGATCAAGCGCTTGCTCGCCGAGCGCTAAACCCAGGCAACTACCGGAACATTCGAAACATCACTACGAGATAAGGAGCAGACACCATGGCACGAGTCAAGCGCGGCGTACACGCCAAAAAGAAGCACAAGGCAATTCTCAAGAAGGCAAAGGGATACTTCGGCGATCGCAGCCGCACGTTCCGTTCGGCCAACGAAGCCGTCCTCCACGCCGGTCAATACGCGTTCCGCGACCGTCGCGCAAAGAAGGGCGAGTTCCGCAGTCTGTGGATTCAGCGCATCAACGCCGGTTGCCGCCTGCACGACATGTCGTACAGCCGCTTCATCGACGGCCTTAACAAGGCCGGCGTCGAAGTCGACCGCAAGGTGCTTGCTGACCTCGCTGTGAGCGATGCCGACACCTTCAAGAAACTGGTTGACACAGCCAAGGCGGCACTCGCCTGAACGAGACGCTGGGGTTTTCGCACCAGCGGGTTCAACAACTAAGACGCCTTTTGGCGCGACGATCGGCACGCGTCGAAGAATCGGCGTTCGTCGTCGAAGGGGCAGTGCTTATCCACGAAGCCGTGCGCGGCGGGTGGGATGTGCTCGCACAGTTCGTGTCGGGCGACGCTGCCGCCGTCACGGGTTGCGACGCTCCGGTCTTTGTGTTGGGTGACGGCGTGCTCGATCGCGTCGCATCGACGGAATCGCCGCAACCGAACCTTGCGGTCGTGTCGCGGCGAACCGCGTCGTTGGCGCGGCTTGAGCTCGGCGCTGCGGGTGTCTCGTCTGCGGGCGGCGCATCTGCGGGTACTCGCGCGCCGTGGGCGATGTATCTCGATGCCGTGAGCGACCCCGGCAACCTCGGCACCATTCTGCGCAGTGCAGAGGCGATGGGTGCTTCAGGTGTGGTGCTGGGCAGCGGCACGGTCGACCCGTTCAACCCGAAGGTGGTGCGTGCTTCGGCTGGGGCACTGTTTCATGTGCCTGTGGTGGAGGGTTCGTCACTTGCTGACGTGAAGTCGCTTGGGTATCGCGTGCTTGCGACGTCGTCGCACGAACAGGCTGGCTCGAAGAGTTTGGCTGAGGTTGATCTCGGCGGGGCAGTGTGCGTGGTGCTCGGCAGTGAAGCACACGGGGTATCGCCCGAGTTGGCGTCGAGTGTCGACGGATGGATTCGTATCGACCACGCAGGCCGCGCAGAAAGCTTGAACGTTGCGATGGCCGCAACCATCATCAGTTACGAACTGGCTCGCGCCCGCGCGTAGGGCGTTCGTCACGCGACAGTTGTTACAAGAGTTGGGTGGTGCCGCGCCATTCGCCGTAGATTTTTCGGCATGCTTTTCCGCAAAAACGTGGCAATGGTCGCCGCACACGACGCCCTGCCGGGCAGGTCAACGAGGATTCCGGTGCCAGCCAAGCATTTCGTGAGCGGCGCACCGCTCGCTGGCCCGTGGCCGGAGCACTGCGAGACGCTCGTCGTGGGCATGGGTTGTTTCTGGGGAGCCGAGCGAAAGTTCTGGCAGGCACCCGGTGTGTACTCGACGTCGGTCGGCTACGCCGGCGGCTACACCCCGAACCCGTCGTACGAAGAAGTGTGCAGTGGCTTAACTGGTCACACCGAAGTGCTCATGGCGGTGTTTGACCGCACACAGACGTCGCTTGAGGCGATGTTGCGCGTGTTCTGGGAGAACCACGACCCCACGCAAGGCATGCGCCAAGGCAACGACGTCGGCACGCAATATCGAAGTGCGATCTACTACGCCAACGACGCACAGCGTGCGGCTGCAGAGAAGTCGCGCGATGCATTCCAAGCTGAACTCACGAAAGTCGGTTACGGCGAAATCACCACAGAAATTGCTCCGCTGCGCGACTACTTCTACGCAGAGGACTACCACCAGCAGTACCTAGGCAAGAACCCCAACGGCTACTGCGGGCTTGGCGGCACTGGTGTGTCGTGCCCAGTCGGAGTCGCACGATGATTTGCATGCCAGCCAACCTGCGTCGCGGAGCTCGCCGTTCGATTGTTGCTGCACTGGCGTGTGCAGCATTGACCGTTGCCGCGTGTGGTGGTGAAGCGGCCGAGGTGTCGCAGGCGGCCACCGTTGCCGTCGGTGATGCGGTGATCATCGACGTGCGAACCCCCGAAGAATTCGCGGCCGGACATCTCGACGGTGCACTGCTGATCGACTTCAAGAATCCGTCGTTCGGCGACGAGATCGCCAAGCTCGACCCCTCGGCGTCGTACATCATCTATTGCCGTTCGGGCAATCGCTCGGCGCAGGCGGCAACCCGCATGCGTGAGATCGGCATCGAGAACATCACCGACTTGGGTTCGCTGGAAAACGCTTCAGCGCAAACCGGCGTCGCCATCGTGCAGGGCTGAGCCAAAAAGCGCGATTCGCCAACTACTCTCGATGTAATGCCGAGTACGAGCGACGTCGCTTCCCAGGTCGCCTCGGCCCTCAAGACCGCGCAAGATGCCCTGATGGCGGCTCCCGATGTGGAGACCCTGCGCAGGGTGGCCAACGAGCACTCGGGCAAAGGCAGCGTGCTCGTGGAGCTCAAATCTTCGCTCGGTTCGATCACCGACGTGGAGGCACGAAAGGCAGCTGGTCGGGCAATCAATGAAGCGACTCAGGCGATTGAGGCGATCGTGGCGCAGCGGCTCGAGGCGCTCGAGCGCGATGCTGCCAATGCCGCAGCCGCAGGGGAGGCGATGGATCTCACCGAACACCTCGGTCGACGTACTCGCGGGCACTCGCACATCGTGACGCAGGCGTGGGAACGCCTTGAAGACGTCTTCGTTGGCATGGGTTTCAAAGTCGCCGAAGGCCCCGAAGTGGAGAGTGACTTCCACAACTTCACTGCGCTCAACATGCCGCCCAACCACCCAGCCCGCAGCGGCTTCGACACGTTGTTTGTCAAGTACGGCGCACCTGGCTCCACGCTGCTGCGCACGCACACTTCGCCGGTGCAGATTCGCGTGATGCAGGAGTGGGATCTCCCGATCTACGCCGTGATGCCGGGCCGAGTGTTCCGCCGCGACACGCCCGATGCCACGCATATGCCGGTGTTCCACCAGATTGAAGGGCTCGTCATCGACAAGGGCATCACGTTCGCGCACTTGGCTGGCACCATCGAAGCGTTCACCAAGGCGTTCTTCGGCAGCGACTTCACCAGCCGCCTGCGACCGAACTACTTTCCGTTTACTGAGCCGAGTGCCGAGTTCGACGTGCGAAGCGCCAACGGTAAGTGGATTGAGCTCGGCGGTTGCGGCATGGTGCACCCCAACGTGCTGCGCGCTGGCGGCGTCGACCCAGAGGTGTACACGGGCTTTGCGTTTGGCTTCGGCATCGACCGCATGGCCAAGGAACGTCACGAAGTGGCCGACTTGCGCGACATGTATGCCAACGACCTGCGCTTCGTGAGGCAGTTCTGATGCGCGTGCGAACGGGCAGGTCGTAGCGATGCGCATCGTTCGCTCGTGGCTGGCTGAATATTGCGACGTCAAGCGCCTCAGCGACGAGGCGTTGGGCGACGTGATGACTTCGCTTGGTATGCAGGTGGAGTCCATTGAGGTCGTTGGCACGCCCGTTGAGGGCGTTGTTGTTGCCAAAGTGTTGCGTACGCAGCGACACCCAGATGCCGCAAAGGTGCACCGCGTGTGGGTAGATGCCGGTGACGGATCTGAGCGCCATGTGTGGTGCGGTGCATTCAACATGAAAGACGGCGACCTGGTGCCGCTTGCGACGCTGGGCACCAAGATGCCAGATGGTCGCGAAATTCTTCGGCGTGGCATTCTCGGCATCGACTCCGAGGGCATGCTGTGCTCGGCGGCAGAACTCGGGTTGTCGAGCGACGCGGCAGGCATCATGATTTTGCCGACCGGCGCAAAACTCGGCCGCAATGTGTTCGAAGCACTCGGGATGAAACGCGACGTGGTGTACGACCTCGACATCACACGCAACCGCCCGGACGCCACAGCACACCTTGGTGTCGCGCGCGATGTTGCAGCACGTCTCGGCGTGAAGTTCACGCCACCCAAGGGCGACGCCGCCAAGAAGGGTGCGTCACGACGCACGCAGGTAAAAATCGTCGACGAAAAGGCCTGCGCACGCTTCAACGTCACCGTGATGAGCGGCATCGTCGTTGGGCCGTCGCCTGACCACCTGGCACGTCGGGTGCTCGCAGCAGGCATGAGACCGATCAACAACGTGGTCGATGCATCCAACTTGGTGATGCTCGAGACCAACCAGCCGAACCATGCGTACGACGCAGCGAAGGTGGCGTCGGGCTTCCGCATTCGTAAAGCCAGGGCAGGGGAGACGCTGATCACCCTTGATGGCACGCAGCGCACGCTGGACACTGCCGATCTCCTCATTTGCGACGGCGAAGATCGTGCAATCGGCATCGCCGGTGTGATGGGTGGCGCCAACACCGAGATCAGCGACTCGACCACGGAGATCGCGCTCGAGACTGCGTGGTTCGAGCCCAACGGCGTGCGGCTCACCAGCCAGCGCCTTGCCTTGCGCACTGAAGCCTCGGCGCGTTTCGAGCGCGGGGTTGACCCACTTGGTGTCGACTACTCGGTTGCTCGTTTTGCGGCCATTCTGCGTGAGTCGTGCCCGAAGTTGGTGGTGCATGCCGGTGCCACTGACGCACGCACGAAGCATTTGCCCAAGCAGCCGACGGTGCCCTTGCGTGTGGCCCAAGTCAACCGCGTGCTCGGTACGAACCTGTCGGCAAAAGACGTGGCGTCGCGACTCACCAAGATTGGCTTCGTCTGCACGCCGAAGAAGTTCGCCGCAAAGAAAGGCTCGCTCGTTGCAGCGGGCCCGGGTTTCAGCGTGAAGGTGCCGTCGTGGCGCCCCGACTGTCTCGACGAAATCGACCTCGTCGAAGAAGTGGCACGTCACGTCGGCTATGACTCACTCGGCAAACAAGTGTCGCAGTCGACCCAACCTGGCGGGCTCTCACCGCTGCAGCAACGTCGTCGTGCTCTGCGCGACTTGGTGCTCTCGTTCGGCGCGAGCGAAGCGATGCCGAATCCATTCTTGGCGCCAGGCGACCACGAGCGCGCTGGGGTGGCGCTCGAATCCGCCGCGCTTGAACTGGAGAATCCGCTCGTCGTAGAGGAGAGTCTGCTGCGCACATCGTTGCGACCTGGCATGTTGAAAGCGATTGCGTTCAACGTGTCGCACCGTGCCAACGACATCGCGCTCTATGAACTGGGCCATGTGTATCGCGCCCGTACGGCCGATACAGGCACCCGCACGGCTGACGCAGGCGCTGAGGCGACGCACGCCGGCGCGCACGACCTGCCCGACGAATCTGAACAACTGTGCATCATGGCCGTTGGCGCTGAGGCATCCGAAGCTGTTGGATGGTGGTCGCAGATCGTCGCCGTGTTCGGCGTTGGCGCGCAACTCGATCAAGCGCGTGTGCCGGCTGGTTATCACCCCACGCGCAGTGCCACGCTGGCGCGCGGCAAGCAGGTGGTGGGCTACGTCGGAGAGATAGACCGCCAAGTGTTGGCGAAGTACGGAATCGAAGACCGGGTGGCATGCCTTGAGGTGAATGCATCGGTGTTGCTCGGTGAGTCGCCGAAGGTTCCGCTCGCCAAGCCGGTGAGCCGCTTCCCTTCGACCGACTTCGATCTCGCCTTCAACGTGCCCTCAAAGGTGACGGCTGCGGCGGTGCAGCGTGCCCTGCGCCAAGCTTTTGGTGCACTCGGGGAAGATGTTTCGCTCTTTGACGTGTTTCGCAAATCGGCCACCGATGAGTCGCGCAGCCTGGCCTTCAGGGTGCGTCTGCGCGCTGCTGACCGTACGCTCACCGAGGCGGAAGTCTCTGCCACGCGCGCAGCCTGCATCAAGGCTGCCGAGAAGCTCGGCTGCACCCTGCGCGGTTAAGCCGCCTGGAAGTCAGCGGCTCTGGGCTACGGCCGTCCCGAGTTTGCGTGGTTGAATAGGGCAGCGACACCAGAACCCTCTGGTGGCATAAGAAAAGGGGATCACCATGGCGACTCAAGCACCCGTCCGTCTTCACCACACGGCATATCTGACCAAAGACCTCGAGGCGACTCGCAAGTTCTACGAAGACATCGTGGGCCTTCCGCTCGTTGCGACGTGGTCCGAAGCCGACGAGCTCTTCGGCGCAGTTCGCG
>JBMTYA010000020.1:0-15124 GCA_049454015.1 Ilumatobacteraceae bacterium
TGATGAAAGTCGCCGGCGCGTACTGGCGCGGCAACGAAAAGGGCCCGATGCTCCAACGCATTTACGGGACGGCGTTCGAGTCAAAGGCCGCGCTGCAAGAGCACCTCATCCGCCTCGAAGAAGCCGAAAAGCGTGACCATCGCAAGCTCGCGGTGGAGATGGACCTTCTCTCTTTCCCGAGCGAGCTCGGCGGCGGCCTTGCGGTGTGGCACCCAAAGGGTGCCATCGTGCGAAAACTGATGGAGGACTACAGCCGCGAACGTCACCAAAACGGTGGCTACCAATTCGTCTACTCGCCGCACCTGGCGAATGCGCAGCTCTTTGAGACTTCGGGTCACCTCGACTTCTACAAAGACGGCATGTATCCGCCGATGGAGATGGACAACGGCACGTATTACCCGAAGCCGATGAACTGTCCGATGCACTGCCTCATCTACCGCGATCGCCAACGCAGCTACCGCGAACTGCCGTTGCGACTGTTCGAGCTCGGCACCGTGTATCGCTACGAACGCGCCGGCACGTTGCACGGGTTGTTGCGCATCCGCGGATTCACTCAAGACGACAGCCATATCTTCTGCACGCAGGAGCACCTCGCCGAAGAGATCAGTTCGTTGCTTGACTTCGTGCTCTCGGTGTTGCGCCGGTTCGGGTTCGATGACTTCTCCTACAAACTGAGTACGCGCAACAAAGAGAAGTCGGTCGGCTCCGACGAGATCTGGGGCAAGGCCACCGACGCGCTGCGTTCGGCGCTGGAGAAACTCGGCGTGCAGTACACCATCGGCGAAGGTGACGCCGCGTTCTACGGCCCCAAAATCGATATCGACGTACGCGACGCGATCGGCCGCAAGTGGCAACTCAGCACCATTCAGTGCGACTTCAACCTGCCCGAACGATTCCAATTGGAATACGTCGGCGCTGACAACCAGCGCCACAGGCCGATCATGCTGCACCGCGCACTCTTTGGTTCTGTTGAGCGGTTCTTCGGAGTCTTGCTTGAGCATTACGGCGGGTCATTCCCCACGTGGCTGGCGCCCGTGCAGGTGCGGCTCTTGCCAGTTACGAGTGCCCACGAGGCCCACGTCGCAACGCTCGTCGAGCGACTGGCAAGAGACGGGTTCCGCGTCGACAGTGTGGCTGCCGACGAACAACTCGGCAAGCGCATCCGCGCCGCCAAGCTCGAACGCATTCCATATGTGCTCGTCGTCGGTGACGACGACGTGAAGGCGGGAACCGTCGGCGTGAATCCACGCGGTGGGGAAGTTCAGCGCGACACGCCATTCGACGCGTTCGTCGCCCGCCTCCGTGCCGACGTGCACGAGGGCGCAGGACGCTAGGACTCGCCGTGCTCGAACGTCTGTGGGCGGGATGGCGCTCGGAGTACGTCTCAGGGTTCGGGCCGGAAGGCAACAATCCACCGCCTAGTGGCGAGTCGATCTTCTCGCGCATCCTCGCAAGCGGCCTCCCCGACGAAGAAACGCACATCGTGCACCGCGGCAAAGAGTGCTTCGTGATCTTGAACGCCTACCCGTACGCCAACGGGCACTCGCTCGTCTTGCCCTACCGGCAAGTTGCGAATCTCGAAGATTTGACGGACTCCGAACGCGAGGAATTGTGGATCACGGTGCGTGACGCGACGCTCGCTCTGAAAAAGGCATATGCGCCTGCTGGTCTCAATGTGGGGCTCAACCTAGGTGCGCCCGCAGGTGGCAGCGTCTCGCAGCATCTGCACGTGCACCTCGTGCCGCGCTGGGTGGGCGATACCAACTTCACGGTTGCGATCGCAAACACCAAGGTGCTATCAGAGTCGCTTGCATCCACAGCTGCACGCTTGCGAGCAGCTTGGCCGAAAGCAGGCGTGCGGTGAGCAACTCCTCTGACGCACGAGCAAAATCTGACGAATCTGCAAAGCAGGCAGCTGATGCTGCCGACGAGATTCGTGACCAGTTGCCCGCCGATCTCGACGTCACTGGTTTCGTCGGGCCGTATCAGTTCCCAGACAACAGTCGGCGGCGTATTCCGGCGGTGCTCTACCTCGTGATTGCTGCGCTCTGCGCGCTCGCGTGGTTTGTCTCGCGCGACGCCGACACCGCGCTCGTTAACGACGGTTTTCTTTATGCAGCGGTTCTTTTGGCTGCGTTTGCCGCGTATGGCTTGTCTGCTTCGTGGCGAATGACGGTGAACGAGCGCGATGCGCTCGTTCGTGCGACCCAAGCAGTGGGTTTTGCGGTCGGACATGCGTCAGCGCAACAAGTGTGGCGCGGACTTAGAAGCCGTCCAACGTGGCGCGTGTTCTGTTACAGCGCACAAGAGCCACCGCAACAGCGCGGTCTCGTGCTCGTCGATGCAATCGATGGTCGCATCGTGGAGTGTCTCGTCGAAGACAATCCTGACCGCGACAAGTAAACTCATTTCGTGTTTGACGGCAAGTTTCGTGTGCACGTGGAGAAGTACGTTCGCCCTGTCGGCGTCACGCTGACTCGTACGAAGATCACACCAGATCACCTCACCGTCGTTGGGCTGCTGTTCTCCATCGCCGCTGCGGTTGCTATTGGCGCTGGTTACCTGCGTGTCGGCCTTTTGCTCGTCATTGCCGCAGCCTTACCAGACTTGCTCGACGGCGCTCTTGCCAAGGCTTCGAACGTGTCCAGCCAGCGCGGCGCGTTCTTTGACTCGACGGTCGATCGTGTCACTGATGCATTCATGCTCGGCGGCGTCGCGTGGTACCTCGGTGACACCCGTGGCGGCACTGCTGCGGTGCTCCCATTTGCCGTAATGGCAGTGTCGTCATTGATCTCGTACCAGCGCGCCAAAGCGGAGTCGCTTGGCATTCAGGCAAAGGGCGGGCTCATGGAACGTGCCGAGCGAATCGTCATTCTTTGTGTTGGTCTGTTGTTCGACTCCGGTCTCTACTGGGTGATGTGGGCAATGCTGGTGCTCGTCACGATTACGGCCGTGCAGCGATTCGTGAAGATCTGGCGTCAAGCGGCCGTCGCGCCGTCCACCGCCGAGCGACTCGATGCGCGACGTTCGCGGCGGGCCTCTCGCCGAGCAGCCTCCGCCGATCGTCGCGCACGCCTCGGTTCTCGTCGCCGAGATGCCTGACGACCGCGGCCCGGGCATCGCGTTTCGCTTCGCCAACCTGATCGGGTCTGTCACCCCTGCGGCGGTGTCGCACGTGGCGGCGCTGTCGCTCGGAGGTTTCGGCGCAGTTGCCATGCGTCGTGAGCGCAAACTGGTCGAACGTCACCAGCGACGTGTGTCGCCGCACCTCTCTACGTTGCAGATGCAGCGCAGGGTCAACGACGCATTCCAGAGCTACCTGCGCTACTACATCGAGACGTTCCGGCTCTCGTCGTTGAGCAACGCAGAGATCGACGCAGGCTTCAGCGTGGAGGGATACTCACACATCGAGGACGCCGCAAAACTCGGGAAGGGCGTCATTCTTGCGTTGCCGCACGTCGGAGGTTGGGAGTGGGCCGGTCGCTGGCTCGCACAACGCGGCTGGAAGGTGAGCGCGGTGGTCGAGAAGTTGGAGTCGCAAGAAGCATTTGACACGTTTCTTGATGTACGCCGAGCTCTTGGTGTGAACGTGATTCCGCTCGACGATCGCGCGGGCATTGCAGTGCAGGAAGCGCTGCGCAACCAGCACATCGTGTGTCTTATGAGCGACCGTGACATCCAGCGCAACGGTGTGGAAGTCGAATTCTTTGGTGAGCGCACCACGGTGCCGGCCGGGCCGGCGTTCTTTTCGTTGCGTACGGGGGCGCCGTTGATTGCCTGTGCGGTGTATTTCACTCGGCGCGTCGACGGCCACCACACAGTGGTGCGGCCACCGATTCAGTTTGCGCGTTCAGGCGGCCTACGCGAAGACGTGCAGCGGTTCTCGCAGTTGTTGGTCGGTGAACTCGAGCCGCTGATTAGACGTGCGCCTGAACAGTGGCACCTGTTCTCGCCGAACTGGCCGAGCGACCCCGGCTACGCGAAGTAAGCCGCGACCCGCGTCTACTCCCAGTTCGCGTCGATCGAGCGGTGGGCTACCTGCCTCAGGCGTACGCAGCGAACAAGTTCGCCACACCCTTGGCTTGGCCGCCGTCGACTGCTGACATCACTGCAACGGGCATGACCCCCGTCGCAAACCAGGCGTCGATGCGCTCGCGCACCAGTGACGCCGGACCGGAAATCGTGCAGTCGTCCAACCATTCGTCGCTCATCACTGCAGTGAGAGCATCACCCAACTTCTCGCGCGGCGAAGATGCGAGCACCGACTCGAATGCATCAACTTGGGCAGCGTGTCCGACGGCGCGCCAGTAGTTGCGATAGTTGGGGAGCGAGGCATACATCACCAGCGTCTTGCGGTTCACGGCGCGCGCCGCCTCGATGTCGTCGCTGATCACGACCGGAATCATGTTCGCCATGAAGAACGATTTGCGCTTGTCTGACGGGACACGCGCAACCTGACCCGGCACGCCGCGCAGCGAGGCGTTAGCCCAGAGTGCGCCGTCGGCAATTTCGATTGCAAGATCGAGCATCTTGTCGCGGAGTGTGGCGAGGTAGATCGGCGGGAGAGTGCCGCTGAACTTTTCATTTGCGCGCATCGCGGAAACATAGTTGCGGATGTCAGAGAGCGGCTTGCCAGTGGTGACGCCCAGTCGTTGCGTGACCGGGCCATGTGAGACGCCGATGCCGAACGCAAAACGTCCGCCCGACACTTCGTGGATGTGTGACGCAGTGTTGCCTGCTTCGACGGGATGAGAGAGGTAAATCGGTTGAATCGAGGTGAAGTACTGCAGTGTCTTGGTGCTGTGGGCGAGCGAAGTGCAAAGCGGCATTGCCGCACCCAGGCTCGGGCACGCCACGTGGGTGAACCCGCGTTGCTCGGCTTCGGCGGCGAGTTGCAGCACGCCGACGCGACGTGTTGCTGACGCGACGAGTGATATCGCTGGCAATCGGTGTGTCGAATCTGGCATGGGAGTCCCGTCTCGGTGATGTGCCGCCTACCGTACCGTGAGAGGGGTGGAGACGCCCCCGTCCGCACTACGCCGCGCAGAGATGCTGCGGATTGCGATGGTGAGCCCATACAGCCTCACGATTCCCGGCGGTGTGCAGCACCAAGTGCTGGGGCTTGCCCGCGAGATGCGTCGAATGGGCCACGAAGTGCGGGTGCTCGGCCCGTGCGATGGCCCGCCGCCCGAACCGTTCGTCACGCCGCTTGGCAACAGCCTTCCGGCTGCTGCCAACGGCTCGATGGTGCCGCTTGCCCCCGACCCTTCTGCGGCGCTGCGCACGCTGCGTGCATTGAACGACGAAGCATTCGACATCTTGCACTTGCACGAACCGATGGCCCCAGGGCCGACGGTCGCTGCACTCATGTTGCGCATCGCCCCGATGGTCGGCACATTCCATGCTTCGGGCGAGGTTGCTTGGTACCGAAGAGTGAGGAAGGGCGTTGAGTGGCTCGGGACGCACCTCGACCATCGCGTCGCAGTCTCGGAGTCTGCCAAAGAAATGGCCGAGCGCCACATCGGCGGCTCGTTCGAAATTCTCTTCAACGGCATAGACATCGACACGTACCGAAGGCCGGCTGCTGTGCGCGAAACTGCGCCGACGATTTTCTTCTGTGGGCGGCACGAGCCGCGCAAAGGTCTCGAAGTGTTGCTTGATGCGTTCTTGTTGCTGCCCGACAACTTTCGACTGTGGGTCGCATCCGACGGCGCACGCATCGACGAACTTCGCAAGCGCTACAGCCGTGATTCACACGTCGCAGCAAGAATCGAGTGGCTCGGACAGATCAGCGAAGCTGACAAACTCGACCGTCTTGCGAGGTGCTCGGTGTTCAGTGCACCGTCGCTGCGCGGCGAGTCATTTGGGTTGGTGCTGCTCGAGGCGATGGCGGCACGCACGCCGGTGGTCGCAAGCGACATCGACGGCTATAGAAACGTGGTGACCAACGACTTGAACGGCGTCTTGGTGCCGGCGGGGGATGTCGCCGCGCTCGCTCATGCCATACGAGAAGTGATCGACGATGCAAGGCTCACGGCGCGACTCGTCGCCGGCGGTGACCTGCGCGCGGAACAAATGTCAATGCGCAAATTGGCCGCGCGGTACGTCGAGATCTATCGCGACGTGCTGATTGCAGAAGCAGAGGAGCGCATCGTCGTGCAGCCGAGCGCGATGGTGCGGTACTTCGAAGACCGTCTGTTGCGGCGTCCGCGACTCGCGAAGTTTTCGCAGTCGGTCGTCGAAACGGTCACTGAGACGGTGAATGACACCGTGGCTGCAATACGAGACAGATCGCAACAGTTGCGCGAGCGCGTAGGCAGAGATCGCACAGAAGAGGAGTAAGATTTTCCGTCGTGGATCCCATCTGGATTGTGCTCATCGTCGTCGCGCTGCTCGCAGTGTGGGTGGTGTTTTCCTACAACCGTCTCGTCAGCCGCCGAAACGAAGTGGACAACGCGTGGGCGCAAATCGACGTGCAATTGAAGCGCCGACTCGACCTCATCCCGAACCTCGTCGAGACCGTGAAGGGCTACGCAGCCTTCGAAAAGAGCGCGCTCGAAGCGGTCATCGATGCCCGGGCTAAGTCGATGGCTGCGGCCCCGACGCCCGCCGCCCAAGGTCAGGCTGATACGGGTCTCACCGGAGCGCTGCGTCAGTTGTTTGCGCTCTCTGAGGCGTATCCCGACCTAAAGGCGAATACGAACTTCCTCGCACTGCAAGAAGAGCTGCAGAACACCGAGAGCAGAATTGCGTATGCGCGACAGTTCTACAACGATGCCGTTGAGCGCTACAACAACACGACGCAGTCATTCCCTGGTGTCATCTTTGCAAAGTCGTTCAACTTTGCCGACCGCGAATACTTTGAGGCCGAGGCGGCTGCCGCGAATCCGCCGTCGGTGAAGTTCTGAACGACCTCATCGCGGCGAACAAGCGCCGCTCCTACGCGCTCATCGCTGGCTTCATCGCCGTGCTCGTGCTCGTCGGTATGGCGGTCGGTGCGTTGTATGGCAACGGCACGCTCGGCACGATCGTGGCCCTCATTTTCTCCGGCGTCACTGCTTTCATCTCGTACTGGAAGTCAGATGCCATCGCCCTGCGCATGAGTCGCGCCGTGCCAGCCGACCCCGTCGTCTACAAGCGTCTGCACAACCTCGTCGAAGGGCTCTGCATCGCCGGCGGTTTGCCCAAGCCGCGCGTGTACGTGATCAACGATCCAGCACCCAACGCGTTCGCCACTGGGCGCAACCCGAAGAATGCGGCCGTCGCAGTCACAACGGGGCTTCTCGAGAAAATGAACCGCGTGGAGTTAGAGGGTGTCGTCGCCCACGAACTGTCGCACATTAAGAACTACGACATCCTCGTCATGACGCTCGCGGTCACGCTCGTCGGTGCGGTTGCGTTGCTCACGGATTTGGCGTTGCGCATGATGTGGTGGAACGGTGGGCGAGTGCACCGCTCTGGCGATCGCAGTGACCGTGGCAATCCGTTCGCAATCTTCGGCATCATCCTGCTCATCGTGGCGCCGCTTCTGGCCCGTGCGATGCAAGCGGCGGTCAGCCGTCGACGAGAGACGTTGGCAGACGTTTCGGCAGTGCAGTTGACCCGCTATCCGCCGGGCCTCATCTCGGCCCTGGAGAAACTGCAGGCCGACAGCACCGTGACACATTCCGCATCCATGGCCACCGCCCATATGTGGATTGAGCAGCCGTTATCGGGGGTGAATGACACAGGTCGGCTCGGGTTTTTCCATAAACTCTTCAATACCCACCCCCCGCTCGCTGATCGCATCGCGCTTCTGCGAGAAATCTGAGTTAAAGGAGACCCAGTGTCGAAGAAAGCCCCGACAGCGCGCAGAAACCTGATTGCTATCGGCCTGGCGGGCCTCATGGTGCTCGCGGCATGCGGTGGCGGGTCGAGCGAGTCGACCAGTGACACCGTCGCCCCGACCACGACGGTTGAGCCGGAGCCCACGACCACTACGACGACGCTTCCGCCGATCCTTGCCCCGTTGACCGGTCTGCCAGTTGAGGCAGAGATCACCCGCCCAGCCCTCGTCGCCAAGATCGACAATCACCCGAAGGCACGTCCGCAGTGGGGCCTCAACCAGGCCGACATCGTCTACGAAGAAAACGTGGAGATGCTCACGCGTTTCGCGGCGGTCTTCCATACCAACGACAGCGACCCGGTTGGCCCGATTCGCAGTGGTCGCCAACAAGACATCGATCTCCTCGAACCGCTCAACAAGCCACTCTTTGTGTGGAGCGGCGGAAATGAGCAAGTGACGAAGATGATTCGCGCGTCCACGATGGTCGACTTGAGTCACTCGGCGGCTAACGAGGCGGGCGGATACCGCCGTGAGAGCTCGCGCGTCGCTCCGCATAACTTGCTGGCAGAGACCAGCAAACTCTGGACGCTCGCCCCCGAGGGTGCAACGCCACCGCCGCCACAGTTCAAGTTCCGGGCGGCCGCGGAGTCGATTCCGTCTACGGCACGCGAGACCGGCGGAGTGAAGCTGTCGATGGACGGCGTGCGTGTGCTGTGGGAATGGAGCGCCGAGTTCAGCCGCTTCGTGCGCTCGCAAGATGACAAGCCGCACGTCGACGTCGAGGACATTCGCATCAGTGCGGCCAACGTGGTCGTGCTCTTCGTGCAATATGGCAAGAGCGGGTACAGCCCAATCGCCAAAACTAAGGGTTCAGGCGAAGCATGGGTGTTCACGGCGGGCAAATTGTTCCAGGGCACCTGGGAGCGAGCCGAAGCCAGCGAGACCTTCACCCTGAAAGACACCGCCGGCAACGAGATCAAGCTCACGCCTGGCAACACCTGGGTGGAGCTGCCGCGAGTCGGCAAGGGTCTGGCATTCCTGCCGGGCACCCCGCCAGACTCGTTCAAGTATCCGTGATCTGGTGCAAGCGCTCGTAATCGCAGAACCCGATGGCGCCAGCGTGCCAACGAGCACAACGGACAACGTGATGCTTCGTTACTTGCGTCAAAAGCCGAATCGGTAGCCTTTGAACACCATGGCGAAAGCGGAAACATCACCGTCTGGGAAGACCACGGGCTCCATGCGCGTGCAGCGAGGCCTTGCTGAAATGTTGAAGGGCGGCGTCATCATGGACGTCGTCACTCCCGAGCAGGCCAAGATCGCCGAAGATGCAGGTGCCGTTGCCGTAATGGCGCTTGAGCGTGTGCCAGCCGACATTCGTCGCGACGGTGGCGTCGCTCGTATGAGTGATCCCGAGATGATCGAGGGCATCAAAGCGGCTGTCTCCATCCCGGTGATGGCCAAGGCTCGCATCGGTCACTTCGTCGAAGCACAAGTGCTCGAGGCGCTCGGCGTCGACTTCATCGACGAGAGCGAAGTGCTCACCCCAGCGGATGAAGCGCATCACATCGACAAACTGAAGTTCACGGTGCCGTTCGTGTGCGGCGCAACCAACCTCGGTGAAGCTCTTCGCCGCATTGCCGAAGGTGCGGCACTCATTCGCTCGAAAGGCGAAGCTGGAACTGGCAACATCGTCGAGGCGGTGCGCCACCTGCGCTCGATCATCGGGGACATTCGCAAGATCACCCAGGCCGACTCGGCAGAGCTGTTCGACTGGGCGAAAAAACTCGCGGCTCCGCTGCCGCTCGTGCAAGAAATCGCCGAGACCGGCTGGTTGCAGGTGCCGCTCTTCTGTGCTGGTGGCATCGCAACGCCGGCCGATGCAGCACTTGCTATGCAGCTCGGTGCCGAATCAGTGTTCGTCGGCTCGGGCATCTTCAAGAGCGACGACCCCGCACCGCGCGCCAAGGCAATCGTCGAGGCAACGACGCACTTCCGCGACCCGCACATCATTGCCAAGGTGAGCCGCAAGCTCGGCGCACCGATGACCGGCATCGCGATGGACGAAATCAACCAGCGTTACGCCGAACGCGGCTGGTAGGAGCCCCGCTCGGGGTCACATGTCGGCGCGCGCCCGCATCGGAGTGCTCGCCTTGCAAGGTGCGTTCGCTGCGCACGAAGCCGCATTGAAGCGCTTGGGTGCCGACGTGCGCGAAGTTCGCCTGCCGGCAGACCTTGACGACTGTGATGCGCTCGTGATGCCAGGTGGCGAGTCAACGACTATGTCGAAGCTGCTCGAGTCATCGGCGTTGTTTGACCTGCTCGAAAAGCGCATCGCCGACGGCATGCCAGTGTTCGGCACTTGCGCGGGGATGATCTTGCTTGCCGATCACGTGAGTGACGCCCGGCCTGACCAGCGCTCGTTTGCCGCGCTCGATATCGACGTGCAGCGCAACGCTTATGGTCGGCAAGTCGACAGTTTCGAAACGGATATCACGGTGCGCGGCCTTGGCGAGCCGTTCCATGCGGTGTTCATTCGCGCACCGCGCGTGACCCGCACGGGTGGGGACGTGGAAGTTCTCGCCGAACATGGCGGGGCAGCGGTGCTCGTACGCTCAAAGACCGTCATGGCGGCCTCGTTCCACCCCGAACTCACTGACGACGATCGAGTGCACGCAATGTTCCTCGAATTGGTCAGTGGTGCCGTTGGCAAGTCGGCGGCGCAGGGCGCAAGGTAAGGAGCGACGATGTCCGGACACTCCAAATGGGCGACAATCAAACGCAAGAAGGCCGTTATCGACCAGAAGCGAGGTAAGGCGTTCGCCAAACTCGCGCGACAGATTGACGTCGCTGCGCGACAAGGCGGGGGAGACCCAGCGTCGAATGCGGCGTTGCGCACGATCATCCAGAAGGCAAAAGCTGCACAGATGACCAACGACGCAATCGATCGCGCCATCAAGCGTGCGACCGGCGAAGCGCAAGGTGCGAATTACGAAGCAATCACCTACGAGGCGTACGCGCCGGGTGGAGTGGCGCTGCTCATCGACATCCTCACTGACAACCGCAATCGCACTGCTTCTGACGTGCGTGCCATCTTCAGCAAATGCGGCGGTTCGATGGCGGCCCCTGGTGCGGTCGCGTGGCAATTTGCTCGCAAGGGCGTGATCTTGGTCGACCGCGCGACGAGCGAAGATGAATTGATGAACGCCGTGCTCGAGCAAGGGGCAGACGACATGGCTGACGACGGTTCGGTGTGGCGCGTCACGTGCGACGCCACCAAGGTGTATGAGGTGAAGGCTGCGCTTGAGGCAGCAAAGATCTCGGTGCAGTCGGCGGAGAGCACCATGGTGTCGGCCCAGACCGTCCCAGTCACGGACCCGTCAGACGCCAAAGCCATCTTGAAGATCATGGACGAGTTGGAAGAGCACGACGACGTGCAAGATGTGTACTCGAACTTCGACATTTCCGAACAGTTGCTCGAAGCGGCGGCGTCATGAGCATCGGCATCGGTGACACCGCACCAGACTTCACGCTCCCCGGCACTGGTGGCAGCACGTACTCACTTTCGCAATTCCGCGGCTCCCCGGTGGTGCTGGTGTTTTATCCTGGCGACAACACGCCCGTGTGCACCAAGCAGTTGTGTAGCTACAACGATGAGCTCTCGCAGTTCAAAGGGGTTTCTGCTCAGGTGCTCGGCATCTCTGCACAAGACGTGGCGAGCCACGAGAAGTTCGCCGCAAAGCACGGATTCCAATTTCCGTTGCTTGCCGACACCGACAAATCGGTGCACCGTGCCTATGGCGTGCTCGGCGTGATGGACCTGCCGCGGCGCAGCGTGTTCGTGGTCGACGCATCCGGCATCGTGCGGTACGTCCACCGTGCCTTTGTGGGGGTCACCTTCCGACCGGTCAGCGAATTGATGGACGCGCTCACCTCCCTGCGCTAGCATCAAACACATGTTCGCCCCTCGGCAAGGGCCCCAAACACGCGTCTCTCAGGTGTCGCGCGAGCATGATGCCTGCGCGCCAGTGGTGTTGGGCATCGACCCAGGTCTTACTCGTTGTGGTTATGCCGTGGTGCGGGAGGGCGCACAACCCGAGCTGGTGTCGCTCGGCGTTCTATCGACCCCAGCTGGGCACGACCTGCCAGACCGACTGGCCAGTTTGCAACGCGACCTAGTGGCGTTGTTCGACGAGTTCTCACCGTCGGCAGTGGCCGTGGAACGAGTGTTCTTCCAGCACAACACCCGCACGGCGATGAGCGTCGGCCAAGCGAGTGGCATCGTGCTCGCACTCGCCGCGTCGCGCGGCTGCAATGTCGCGCAGTACACGCCGACACAAGTGAAAAACTCCGTCGCCGGGTGGGGCAGTGCCGACAAGTCTGCGGTCGCACGCATGGTGCAGATGCGCTTCGGGTTGCGCACCGAACCCAAACCTGCCGACGCAGCAGATGCGGCAGCACTTGCGTTGTGCCATATTGCTGCGCAGCCCTTCGCCCGCAGTGTTGCGCGCACGAGAGGCGTCTCATGATCGGTTCGTTGCGTGGCCGTGTGCTCGAGCGTCTGAGCGACTCGAATGTGCTCGTCGAAACTGCGGGCGTCGGTTATGTGGTGAACGTGACGCCACGAACGCTCGCTGAGCTGGAGCCGACCACCGAAGCGTTCTTACACGTGCACCACCACGTGCGCGAAGATGCAGAAACTCTCTTTGGGTTTCTCGATCGCGACGAGCGCCGGATCTTTGGCCAGTTAATTGAGACCACTGGTATCGGCCCAGTGCTCGCGATGTCGATTCTCGCCACGCATTCGCCACGCGTGTTGGTGGATCTCGTTGTCTCTGGCGACGTCGCTGGCCTCACTGCAGTGCCTGGTGTGGGCAAGAAGACCGCCGAGCGACTCTTACTCGAATTGAAAGACCGCCTCAACCTGCCGACTATCGACGAGCCGCGTCCGGTCGGCGACCGGGCTGGCGGTGGGGTCAGCGATGTGCGCGACGCTCTTGCTGGTCTTGGCTACGACGAGAGCGAGATTCGTGCGGTGCTTCGTGAAATCACGATCACTGCCGACGCAGCAGCGATGTTGCGGGAAGCACTGAGCATGCTCGGGGCACGCCGTGCGTGAGGAATTCGTCGACCCGACGACGAGGGACGAGGGCGACGCGCATGCCGACAGCGCGCTGCGACCGCGGCGCCTCTCTGACTTCGTCGGGCAGTCAGAACTAAAGAACCACCTCTCGATCGTGCTCGGCGCGGCACGCCAACGCAACGAGGCCGCCGACCATGTGCTGCTCGCTGGGCCTCCCGGTCTCGGCAAGACCACCATGGCCGGCATCGTCGCCAACGAGATGGGGGCGAAGTTCCATGTCACCTCTGGTCCGGCGCTCGAGCGAGCCGGCGACTTGGCGGCGATTCTCACCAAGCTCGAAGAAAAAGACGTCCTCTTCATCGACGAAGTGCACCGCTTGTCGCGAGTAGTCGAAGAAATCTTGTATCCCGCGATGGAAGATTTCCAGATCGACATCGTTGTCGGCAAGGGTCCGGCTGCATCGTCGATTCGTCTCACCCTCCCGCGGTTCACGCTGATTGGCGCCACCACGCGAACCGGCATGATCACCGGGCCGCTGAGAGACCGTTTCGGCCTCGTCGCGCGGCTCGAGTTCTACGAGGTCGATGAGTTGCGCCAAATCATCGTTCGTGCGGCCGGAATTCTTGGAGTCGAAATCGACGACAAGGCTGCCGCCGAAATCGCGTCGCGCTCCCGAGGCACGCCACGTATTGCCAACCGACTTCTGCGCCGCGTGCGCGACTTTGCGCAGGTGCGAGCCGATGGCAAGATCACGCGGAAGGTGACCGACGAGGCATTGCTCACCTTCGGGGTCGACCCGCTGGGTCTCGACAAAGTCGACCGAGCCGTCCTGCGAGCGATATGCGAGCGATTCGGTGGTGGTCCTGTCGGGCTGTCGACCCTTGCCATCGCAGTGAGCGAACAACCGGAGACAGTCGAAGACGTGTACGAGCCGTTTCTCATCCAACAGGGCCTGCTTGCGCGCACGCCGCGCGGGCGAGTGGCGATGCCGGCGGCTTTCACGCACCTCGGGCTTACGCCGCCCGATCGCGCACCTGAACTGTTCTAGACGTCGACGCGATTCAACAGCGCAGCCAGTTGGCGTAGCGTCGCTCTCGCGTGCAACTCTCCGATATTGACTACGAACTTCCTGCGCAACTAATCGCGCAAACGCCGATCGAGCCGCGTGATTCAGCGCGACTCCTCGTCGATCGAGGTTCCTCGGCACCGCTTGACGCAGTAGTGCGCGATCTGACCCAGTTCTTGCGCGACGGCGACGTGATCGTCATCAACGACACGAAGGTCGTGCCTGCCAGGTTGCACCTAATGCGCTCAACCGGCGGAGCAGTGGAAGTGCTGCTCTTAGAACCTCTCGACGACACACACCGTGAGTGGGAAGCGCTCATCCGACCGGGGCGCAAGATGAAGCCCGGCGAGATGCTGTACGCCGGTGATGATGTTGAG
Organism: Ilumatobacteraceae bacterium; assembly: GCA_049454015.1. Taxonomy (GTDB): domain Bacteria; phylum Actinomycetota; class Acidimicrobiia; order Acidimicrobiales; family Ilumatobacteraceae; genus F1-60-MAGs027. The sequence goes on from JBMTYA010000020.1 coordinate 14,352, forward strand.
GCGCTCACGGTGCTGGGTCGCGGTACAAAAGGTGACACCTTCCGAATCGCGTTTGCGCAAGATGACTCTTCGTCGCTCATTGCTCGTCTTGGTGAGATGCCGCTGCCGCCGTACATCACGGAGCGCCTCAACGACGCGACGCGATACCAGACCGTGTATGCCCGAGAGGCAAAGTCGGCAGCGGCGCCCACCGCAGGCCTTCACTTCACCCCAGAGCTGTTGGGCGCCGTGCGCTCGATGGGGGTGCCGATTGTGAATGTCGAACTTGTCGTCGGTCTCGACACGTTTGCTCCGGTCACGGTCGAGGATCCGCGCGACCACGTAATCCACACCGAGTCGTACTTCGTGCCGCAAGAAACGCTCGCGGCGGTGCAGTCGGCAAAGCGAGTTGTGGCAGTCGGCACCACGGCGACGCGTGCACTTGAGTCAGTCGGCGCGACGGGGAAGTCGTCGGGGCGCACCAACTTGTTCATCACGCCGGGCTTCAAGTTTGCGCATGTCGATGTGCTCATGACGAACTTCCACATGCCGCGCACCACGCTGCTCTTGATGATCAGCGCATTCGTCGGTGATCGTTGGCGGCGGCTATACGAGCACGCAATGGCACAGCAGTACCGCTTCTTGTCGTTCGGCGACGCAATGCTGCTCGACCGCCACGCGCAATAACCTGAAGACGATGTTTCGCGCCGTCGCCGACGTGAGCGCGACCGACGGTAATGCTCGGGCCGGCATTGTCACGCTTGCGCGAGGCACCTACACGACGCCCACGTTCA